>NZ_JAEPRP010000004.1:57197-93937 GCF_016652895.1 Ensifer sp. SSB1 | reverse complement strand
GTGACTGTGAAATGCGATGTCCCCCAGCCCGAGGCGGCCGGAGTGCCGGTAATCGCACCGGTCGTCGAATCCATGGTGAGCCCGGCCGGCAGAGCGCCGGCCGTTACGGCATAGGTGATTGCCCCCGCCCCACCACTCGCCGAGATCGATGCGCCCGGATAGACGGTATCGACCATGCCATCCGGAAGCGCCGCGCCACTTGCCGGCGTCAGCACGAGAGGCGGCGCCGCGATCGCGATCGAATAGTTGGCTGACGTCGAACCCGCGGTGGCGGCTGTCGCCGTCACGGTGAAAGTCGCCGTTCCGAATGCGGCGTCCGTCGGCAAACCGGTGATTGCACCGGTCGACGTGTTGAGGCTGAGGCCCGCCGGCAGTGCGCCCGTCGTCACCGCGTAGGTGATGGCGCCCACCCCTCCGCTAGCCGATATCGAGGTATCAGAGTAGGCAATCCCCACCGTTCCCCCCAGGAGAGCGCCGCTCGCGGGTGTCAGCACCACTGGCGGAGCCGTGACCGTGATCGAATAGCTGCCCGAAGCCGAGCCCACGGTCGCAGCCGTCGCCGTCACCGTGAAGTGCGCGGTACCGATAGCCGCGGCTGTCGGCGTACCGGTGATTGCGCCCGTCGATCCCAGAGTGAGCCCAGCCGGCAGCGAGCCCGACGTGACCACGTAGGTGATCGCGCCCACGCCGCCGCTGGCCGAGATCGTTTGCGAATAGGCCGTGGCGACGGTGCCACCCGGCAAGACGCCGGCAGCGGGGCTCAGCGCCACTGGCGGCGCAGCCACCGCGATCGAATAGCTGGCCGAGGCCGAGCCCGCCGTCGCCGCCGTTGCCGTCACGGTGAAGCTCGCCGTGCCGATGGCCGCAACCGTCGGCGTGCCAGAGATCACGCCTGTCGTCGGACTGAGACTGAGCCCGTCGGGCAGCGAACCTGATGACACCGCATAGCTGATTGCTCCCGAACCGCCACTGGCCGAAATGGTTCGCGAATAGGCAGCACCAACGGTACCCGCCACCAGCGGGCCGCCCGCTGGATTGATCGTTACCGGGGGATAGGAATTGATGGTAACGGTCACGTTCTGCGTTATGAAATGAACCCCGCCTGTCGAGATCGTGGTGCTGTCCTGGACCTTCAGCCTGAATGTCGCGCTGCCCGCGACCGTCGGCGTACCGGACAGGAGCCCGCTCGTCGAAAGGGTCAGGCCAGCCGGCAAGGTGCCGGTATCGGGCGTAAACGTGTAGGGTGCCGTGCCGCCGGAGGCGGAAAACTGCAGACTGTAGGGAACATTCACCCCGCCATCTGGTGGATTGTCCGGTGTCGCATCGATCACCGGTGCAGCGATCGTGACGTTGTAGCCCTTGTCGACCACGATTGGCGTCGGCGCGGTCGAATCCGTCACACGCACGGTGAAATTGTACGGACCGGAGCCGGTCGGCGTTCCCGAAATCACACCCGTGGGTGAAAGCGCGAGGCCCGGCGGCAAGACACCGCTGGTGCGCGTATAGCTATAGGGCGCAACGCCCCCGGTCGTGCTCAGCGTCTGGCTGTAGGGGCTGCTGATCGCCGGCGTCGGCAAGCTTGCAGGCGTCACCGTCAACGGCGAGCTCGACGGTGCAATGGTCACAGTGAAGGTCACCGGGGTGGCGTCATCGTCCTTGACGATGAAGCTATCGGACGTCGCGCCGTCGCCGTTGTTCGTATAGACGAGCTGATTGAGGAGTGGGATGTTGAACGTCAGGCTTCCGTGGGAAGGCGACTGGACGGCCGGCTGAATGAAGCCCCAATCGGAACAGGTGATGGTGACACTGCCGCCGGACGGAACCGAAATGTTTTGCGAGGTGCCGCAGAGACCCGCCTGCGCCGAAGAGGCAGCGCCCAGCGTTGCCAGGCAGAGCAACACCAGGAAGCCCAAAAAGAGAGCCAGATGGCCACGCACCCGGCGCGCACGACCTAACGATTGCTGAAACATTGCCCCGCCCCTGTGCGCGCTGCGCGCCACATGGACCGAAGTCCATCGTCGCGATCAGTCCGTTCGCTGCCTCACCCACTGACTGACACGAAATTTTGAGTCACACAACCCAGGCTAGTGCGACCTATGCGAGAATTCGGGGTAGGAAGAACACGCAACCGCTCTTCCCAAAATGCTCGTTATGAGAGAAGGTGCCGCGCAGGGGCATATTCAGAGTCGTCAGATTATTGGGGGCAGCGATGACCGAAGTCTATCTCGGGCAGATCATGATGACCGGATTCGGCTTTGCGCCGAAGACCTTTGCGCTCTGCAACGGACAGTTGATGTCCATCAGCCAGAACCAGGCGTTGTTCTCCTTGCTGGGCACCTATTACGGCGGCAACGGTACGACCAACTTCTCCCTGCCGAACCTGCAGGGCCGCACTCCGATATCCTACGGCAATTCGGTGGACCAGAGATGGCAGCCCACCTGTGCGATGGCGGAAGTCGGCGGCGCTGAAGCCGTCACTTTGAATTCACAGCAGATTCCCGCCCATTTTCATCAGGGGAACGGCACGACGTCCAATGGCGACCAACGCGCCCCGACGGATGCGCTCTTCGGCAAGACGGCCCTGGCGATCTATGCGCAGACCGGCGGGCCGCAGGTACCCTTGTCGCCGCAGAGTGTGGCGCCCAATGCCGGCGGGCAGCCACACGACAACCTGCAGCCCTTCAACGCCATCAACTTCTGCATTGCGCTTTCGGGCGTATACCCGTCCCGCAGTTGAACCCAGCCACCGGAGGTCAAGGATGAGCACGCCCTATATCGGGGAAATACGGATGTTCGGTTTCCCCCGTGTGCCGACGGGATGGCAGGCCTGCGACGGTTCGCTGATTTCGATAGCCCAATACGAGGCACTCTACATGCTGATTGGCACCACCTATGGCGGTGATGGCCAGCAGACATTCCGTGTGCCCGACCTGCGCGGTCGCGTGCCAATGCACTGGGGCACCGGGCCAAGCCTGTCGCCACGTGTACTCGGACAGATTGGCGGCACCGAAAACGTGACGCTGACGAGTGCGCAGCTAGCGGCGCACAACCATACGATATTTGCGACGACCACGACGGCGGAGGCAACGTCGGTCGGGCCGACTGTCGAGTTCGGTGCGGTGGCGAGCGATACGTTCTATGCCACGGACGTGACCGGCCTCAGCGGGCGTACGACCTCGTCTGCCTCGACCGGCCCTTCAGGGGGCACTCAGCCTCATGACAACACGATGCCCACGCTCACGGTGCAATTCTGCATCGCGCTCGATGGCATCTTCCCGCAGCAAAGCTGATCCGGACCTTCACGATAAGGGGATAGAAATGACAGAGCCTTTCATTGGTGAAATCCAGCTTTTCGGCTTCAACTTCGCACCTTATGGCTGGGCGCTCTGCAACGGCACACTGCTTCCTATCCAGCAAAATACTCCCTTGTTCGCCCTGATTGGCAACTCCTATGGTGGCGACGGACGAAGCAATTTTCAGTTGCCCAATTTTGCCGGCCGCGCCGGTTGCAGTCAGGGCAGTGGTCCAGGCCTAACGCCCCACGCCATCGGGGAGGTCTTCGGGTCGGAGAGCGTCACACTGCTCTCCACCGAAATGCCCGCCCACACCCACGCGTTGACGATCTACAACCAGACTGACGTCTCGAAGAGGGTGAGCACGCCGTCTGCCGGGAACTCGCTGACCCTGCCGGCTCAAAATACGGTCATGGCGGCGGTCGCCGCAAAACCGGATGCCCAGTTTGCACCCAGCATGATCGGCCCCACAGGCGGGAACCAGCCGCATGAAAACCGCCAACCTTTCCTCGCCGTCAATTTCTGCATTGCCCTTCAAGGCGCGTTTCCGTCGTTCCCGTGATAGCGCACGACATTGCCGCGATCAGCTTTCCGACGCGGCTTGCGCCTGCTCGCCTGTCGGTCGCACATTTCGTGCTGCGTCATGCCACATCGGCGGACGTTCCGTTTCTGCTCGGTCTCTATCGCTTGTTTCGGGCAGACGAACTGGCAGCGATACCCTGGCCGGACGAGCAGAAGCATGCCTTTCTCGACCAGCAGTTCGCCTTCCAGCACCGCCACTACATGGCGACGTTTCCCGAAGCGGATTTTCTCGTCGTCGAGCTTGAAAGCAGGCCCGTCGGCCGCCTCTATCTGGATTTCACGCGAGACAACTGGCTCATCATCGATATCGGCCTGCTGCCGGAATGGCGCGGATGCGGCAGAGGAAGCGCCATCCTGTCGGCCATTCTCCGGCAGGCGAGCCAGTCGGGCGCCGTTTCGGTGACCCTGCATGTCGAACAGCACAATGTCCGCGCGCGAGCGCTCTACCAGCGTCTTGGATTTCGCGTAGAAGCCGATGGCGGATCACATATCCGGATGGGATGGCCTTGCGACGATGTCCGTTGCTGAAAGCTGAGGCTCCGTCAGTTGAAGATCGCCTGATAGACGATGCCCTGTTTGTCGCGGGCGACCGGCACGAGAAAGATCTCCAACGCGCCGAGCGACGCGTTGTTCAGCTTGTAGATCTGCTGCGGCAGCACCACTGCCGAACTGCTGCGGAACATGAGGGAGAAAGGCGCGCGGCGCATGCCGGGCAGTATCTGGGTCGCACCCGGCGTCGCCTCCGCCAGGGTCAACGGCATCGTGCTTTCGCCAAGAGAGAGATCGAACGCCTGGCCGACGCAACCCGCAAAATGTTGAAGCGTCAACAGCTCCATCCGCCATCCCCTCAGTGATTCCCGCTTAGGTCGATGGCGTCATTGCTACATCATTATGGTTGCGCGCAAAAGCGACAAAGGCGGGCCCCAAGGAGAGATCGACACCAACCAGCGCGTGTCGAACGCGGATCGGCGCGGACGTGGCATTCGGCCACGCCGATGCAGTGCGGGGGCCGGTTTGCTCCGGCCCCCGCATGGGTTCAGATTACCATGTCTTGCTGAGCTTGAGCGTGACGGTTCTTGCGTCGCCATAACCGCAGACGAGCACGCCGCTGCAACCGCTCACATACTTCTTGTCGAAAAGGTTGGTGACGTTCAGGGCAGCACCCCATCCCTCCTTCTCATAACGCAGCCCCGCATCGAAGACCGTTGCGGAGGGCACCTTCGCCGTGTTCTCCTTGTTCGCCCAACTCTCGCCGCGATAGCGAACACCGGCACCGAGGCTGACGCCCTCGAGCGCGCCCTGCTGCACGGTGTAGTCGATCCATAGCGAGGCCAGCGTGTCGGGGACGAGATAGGGCGACTTGCCGACCAGTGCCCGGTTCGCGTCCTCGGTCACCTCGATATCCATGAAGTCGAGGCCCGCGATCACCTTCCAGCTTTCGTTGAGATTGACCTTGCCCTCAAGCTCGATGCCGCGGGAGCGCACCTCGCCGGTCTGGGTGGATATGCTCGTCAGCGGGTCGGTCACGAGCGCGTTGCGTTTGGTCAGCTGGTAGATGGATGCCGTCAGCATGCCATCGAAGAAGGTCGGCTCGTACTTGACCCCGGCTTCGAACTGCTCGCCTTCCTCCGGCTTGGTGTTGCCGGTTGTTGTCACCGCCACGACCGGATTGAAGAAGGTGGCGACACTCACATAGGGGGTCAGGCCATTGTCGAATTCATAGGCAAGCCCGGCGCGGCCGCTGACGGCGCCTTCGCTGTAGCCGAAGCTCGAGTTTTGCGTCGGAGCCCAGAAGGTGGGGCCGTTGTCGGTCTTGGTGTCGACATAGTCGTAGCGGCCATTGAGCGTGACGAGCCAACCGTCGCCGAAGCGGATCTGGTCTTGAGCGTAGACGCCAAGCTGCTGCTGGGTGATCACCTGGTTGATATAGATGGCATTGGCCGGCTGCGGCGCGCCGTAGACGGGATCGGTGGCGCTGATCGGCGTTCCCGCCGAGGACGCCTGCACGTGGTCCAGGCGGAAGAGCTTGTAGTCGAGACCGACCAGCAGCGTGTGGCCGAGAGCGCCGGTTTCGAACGCGCCTTCGAGGCGATTGTCGACGCCGAATGTATCGACCTTGGAGGTCGCCTCGAAGCCGAGCCGATAGAGCAGATTGTCAGGTGTGGCAGGCGCCGGCGAAACCGGGAAAGGCAGGCTCGGATCGTAATAGCCGTAGGTATAGGGGCCGTTCTCGTGCTTGTAGAGATGGCCGTAGCGCAGGTTCTGGCTGAATTGCCAGCCGCTGTCGAATTCATGCTTGAACTCGTAGCCGAGCATCTGCTGCACATAGGTGCCGGTATCGATGGCTGGTTCGCCGAAGAAGGCCTTGCGATCGATCTTGCCGAACGGCGCATCGACGACGGTACCGACATAGGGCAGGAAGCCGCCACCGGTGTGGACCTGATCAAGACCCTGCAGCAGGCCGTACACCGTCAGGCTGGTCGCGTCGTCGGGTTGATAGGTGATCTGCGGCAGGATGAAACCGCGCAGGTCTTCCGAGTGGTCCGTGTAGTTGTTACCGCCGGAGACCTTGCCGGTGACGCGGTAGTTGATCGCATCGTCCAGCGGCCGGTTCACATCGATGCCGAGGAAGGCATTGCCGTTGTTGTTGATGCCGGTCTCGACATGGGTCGAGCTCTCCTCCGTCGGCCGCTTGCTGATGAGGCTGATGATGCCGCCGGGATTGGCGCCACCATAGAGCACCGAAGCCGGCCCTTTCAGCACCTCGACGCGCTCCAGCATGAAGGGATCGATCTGAAAGCCGCCGAAGCCGTAGGAGAACAGGTTGAGGCCGTCGAGGAAGACGCCGGTCTGCGTCGCATCGAAACCGCGGATATAGAACCAGTCGGTATCCGGATCGACGCCGAAGGGCTCGGCCATCACGCCAGGCGTATAGCGAAGCGCCTCGTCGACCTTGTTGACGACGCCGCGATCGTCAAGCTCGTCGCGGCCGATGACCGACACGGATTGGGGAATTTCGCTGATCGGGGTCGCCGATTTCGAACCGGTGGTCGTGGCCTTGGCGACGTAGCCTTCGACCGGGCCGGTCGCATCGTCCTTGGTCGTCCCGGCCTGCACCTCGATCATTTCCAGCCGGGTCGCCGGCGCATCCTGCGCCATCGCGGCGCCCGCCGCCAGAATTGCAATGCCGGCTACTCCTCCAGCCAGCCATTCGGCCAAACCCGCCGCCCTGCAACGTACCATCATCTCTTTCATCACCCCGAGCCGCCATCGCGCCAATCCCCCGGGCGATCTGCGGCGTTAAAAAGCAAACATCAGATAAGATGAGTGTTTATATCAACTATTATGCCGGCGCTTGGAGCGATCCGCGATAATTGAACGATCTTGGGCTATTCACAGCGAACATTCGCCCGCGCGTGAGACAATTTGCTCAGGCCAAGCGGCTCCGCCTCCACTGCGCCGGCGTGGTGCCGACGACCTTGCGGAAGACCCGCGTGAAATGCGCCTGGTCCGCGAACCCGGTTTCGACGGCCGTCGCCGTCAGCGACGCGCCATTCTTCAGCAGGAGTTGCTTGGCCCGTTCGATGCGCGCATTCGTCTGCCACTGATGCGGCGCCATTCCGGTCGAGGCCTTGAAGGCGTGGCTGAAATGCGATTGCGACAATCCCACAAGCGCCGCCAGTTCCTCGAGCCGAATGCTGCGGCCGAAGTTCTCCGCGATGTAGTCGGCCACGCGGCGCATTTGCCAGGCGGCAAGCGGGCTGCGCTTGCGCGGATCGGCACGGTTGAGCTTCATCAGGTCGATGAACAGCGCGACCGTCAGACCATCACCATAGAGATCATGCAACGGCTGCGGATTGAGGCACTCCGCAGCGATGAGCCGAGCGAGTTGCAGGAAACGCTCATCATGAAACATCAGCCGGGGCGCGTCGCAACGGCTGGCGTCGAGATCCTCCATCAGCCGTCGGCTGAGGACCTCGAGATTGAAGTGCAGATCGAGATGGCGGATGTATTGCACGTCGACGACATCGGCCCAGATCTCCATGCCCGCCGGGATGTAGGAAAGTCCCTGTTCGCGGTAGTTCTGCACCGTCCCAGGGCCGCCGGGCGAGAGCTTGACATTGCAGCGGCTGCCACCTTGCGCATCGAGCACGATGAACATGCGCGGATCGTCGGACACGTAGTGACCGCCGGCGCGCGCCTCGCACTCGACATCCCAGACGTCAGCTATGATCCCGTTCCATTCGCGACGGTGCAAACCGCCGAGGACCTTGAACCCGGAGATCCTGTTCTGCATCCGTGGCTGGAATGTCATCAATGGCCCAATGCTCGGGAAACCTGAGGCTGCGCCTCGATCTTTATTCCTTCATTCTTTACTCATCTTTAAAGCGCAGCGGAAGCCCCGATAGGGCACGCTTTGAACTCCGCTATCGCAAGCGGATCAGGCCGGCAACGGTGGGGACAAACTTGCAGGCTTCAAAATAGAAATCGCGAAGATGGGGCTCGAAGTCGACATGCAGCCATTCGCAGCCTGAATGCCTTGCGTTTGCCACCGCCTCTTCGACGAGCCGGCGCGCATAGCCCCTTCGCCGCCACGGCGCCGAAACCATGGTGTCGAGCAGAAAGGCGTGCACGCCACCGTCCCAGGCGACATTGACGAAGCCGGCAAGATTTTCCTGGAGACGCAGGCAAACCCAGCCGAGGCTGAAATTGCTCACCTGTTTCCGCCAATCGTCATCGAGTACGGCGTGTTCGAAGCACTCGGCGTGCAAGGCGTTCAGCTCGGCATTCGTGAAGTCGCCACGCCACAGGAAGCGCGGATCGTCAGCGCTATTTTCGGTCGTCATCTCTTCCATCCTGAGGCGGGTACCTGTCGGCCGACATGGCCTGCTCGGCGATGATCGATAGCCTGAGCTTTGCGAACTCGTCCAGCAATGCGCTCTCCGCCTTGTCGAAGGCTCGCACCAGGGCGGCATTTGCTGCCCGCTCCACCGGACAGGTGGGATGATCCTCCGAAACGCCTGCGGCCAGTACCTCGCCTTCATCCAGCGCCTTCTGGATATCGAGGACGGTGAGATCGTCGAGCGGCCGCAGCAGCACCCATCCGCCGCCTCGCCCACCCTCGGAGCCAACCACGCCCTTGCGCTTCAGGGCTGCCATCGTACGGCGCACGACCACCGGATTGGTGTTCAGCATCTTCGCAATGGTTTCCGAGGTCTCGCGCCCGCCCAGGAGCCCCATATGGATGAGGACATGGATCATCCGCGCCAGCCGGCTGTCTCGTTTCATATGCACCCCTATAGCGTAACTATTAATGTTACGCATACTTGACTTAGTCCTATTCTGTAACTTAGATGATTACGGAATCAAGGACCCAAGCATGAAAAGACGAACGGTGTTGGCCGCTCTGCTGGCGGCCGCATGGCCGGCCTATGCCGCGCCGGGTACCATTCGAGCCACGACATCAAGAGCGGAAGGACCGAATATGGCTGCTCGCACCATCGAAACGAGAACGATCCGGATGAATGTCGTCGACCGGGGAGAAGGGCCGCTCGTCCTTTTCTGCCACGGCTTTCCGGAAACCGCCCATGCGTGGCGCCACCAGATTGTGGCGCTCGCCAAGGCCGGATTTCGTGCGGTTGCGCCGGACATGCGTGGATATGGGCACACGGAATGTCCCTTGGCGATCGACGAATACACCCTGTTTCACATCGTCGGGGATATGGTCGCACTCCTGGATGCGCTCGGCGCGGAGACGGCCATCATCGTCGGCAACGACTGGGGTGCCTCGGTCGCGTGGCAGGCGGCACAGATGCGGCCGGACCGCTTCCGCGGCGTGGTCGCGATCAGCGTGCCGATGATGGCCTCGCCACCCGTACCGCCAACCCGCATCTTCCCGCAGACCGACGAGGCGCAGCTTTACACGCTTTACTTCCAGGAACCCGGCGTTGCCGAAGCGGAACTGGAGCGGAACATTCGACAGACGCTGCGCAAGATCCTGTTCGCGGCTTCGGGAGATGCCGGCCCCCGGCAAGCCGGGGACCAGACCCCAAATCCGTTCGGGATGGTCCCACGGCGGGACGGACTGCTCGCACGCCTCCCCGATCCGAAAGCGATGCCGGACTGGCTGACGGCTACCGATCTCGACGCCTATGCCGAGGCATTCGTCCGCTCCGGTTTTCGCGGCGGGCTCAATTACTACCGCAACCTCGATCGCAACTGGCAACTGCAAGCTTCGCTCGCCGGCATGACGGTCGATGTGCCGGCCCTGTTCATGGTCGGCGAAAGGGACACCGGGCTCAGCATCCCGGGGATGCGCGACATCATCGATGCTATGCCCCGTCTGGCGCCACAACTGATGGGCAAAGTCATCGTGCCCGGCAGCGGGCACTGGCTCCCACAGGAGCGTCCGGACGTTGTGAGCAATGCGATCATCGATTTCGCCCGGCGCATCTGACGGCGTGAAAGCTGCGCGCCGCACCCGTCGGCGCGCAGCTGTCCATCGGCTCAGTCCGCAAGTGCGCCCGCCAGACGCAGCACGTCCTGGAGCGGAATGAGACCTTTCATCGAACCGTTTCCGGCGGCAAGCTCACCGTCTTCGATCGCCAGCGCGTAGCGGAACGCGGGGTCGGCCTCGATGCGTTTGCGTAGCGCATGGACGCGCGGGTAGTTGCGCGCGTAGTCCTCGGGCGCGATCGCCTCGTGAAAGTCCACCCAGCGCGCGACGCCGACGAATACTGCATCGGCGAGCGTCGGGCGGTCGCCCAGCAGATAGTCTCCATCGCCCATCATCGCCTCAAGCTGGGCGTGGCGCTTGGCGACGAAATCGCGGCCGAAGACGCGCAGCGTCTTGCGGTAGTCCTCGGTCGCGTCTTCCGCTTCCAGCGCCACCCACAGGGGGAAGAAGGCTCCGGTGAAGCCGGTGTTGAGGAAGGCGATGAACTGGTGCATCCGGTCCGCCTCGTACGTGCCCGGCGCAAAGCTGATGCGGCGCTCATGGTCGCGTGCCTCGAGCCATTGGGCGATCGCCATCGTCTCGGTGATGACGCGCCCTTCGCCGGTCACGAGCACGGGCGTTTCCACCCGGCCATTCAGGCGCTCGTACGCGTCCGTGCGCATTTCCCCGAGCATGTCGACGCGGGTGAGACGGTAGGGCTGGCCGAGCCATTCGAAGGCGGTGACCAGACCTGCGGAACTGCCGAGCGGGAAACCCGCGGTGAAGATCGGTTCAGCGATTGCGTGCATTTCGGTTCTCCATGGTTGATGCCATGGATGTAGACGAATGGACGCTACCCCTGTAGACGGTCAGAATAGGACCTATCGTCTACAAATGTGGACGATAAGTCTGGACATTTGCGCGCTCGAGATCAGATCCTTCCGGAAGGATGGAGGCCACCTTCGTCGGCGTCGACCGTGATCGACAAGGTCACGTGACGGGGACGCGTCAGCGCAAACAGCACGGCGTCGCAGACGTCACGATTGGTCGCCGCCTCGCCCTTCTTTCGCGCGCCGGCTTCGTGCCACGCTTCCACCAGCGGCGAGATGTCATCGAGATAGGGCGGATGAACGACGATCGAGCGCACGGGCGTGCCTGCGAACTTCTGGCTGAGGCCGTCCGCCAGCGCGGCCTGTGCGCGCTTGGCGGCGTAAAACGGTACGGACACGGTCTGCAGCGGCGCATTCGGAAGACCGCTGATCGAACCGATGGTGACGATATCGGGCCGAGGCGATTGGTTGAGCAGCGGCAGCAGGCCCTGGGTCAACAGGAACGTTCCGGTGACCGCCGCATTGACGACGCCGAACACGTCGTCGGCCGAATGATCCGCCTCGCTATCCGCGAGCCACATCGCGCCGTTGTTGACGAGGATGTCGACACGGGCGTTTTCCGCCTTGATGCGCGTAACCGCTGCCGCCACGCTCTCCGCATCGGAAAGATCGAGTTCGACCGTTTGCACGCGCCTTCCGAGATTCTGGATGATCGCCCGCGCCACGTCTCCAAGCGCGTTCGCGCTGCGCCCGCAAAGCACGAGATCGCATCCTGCTTCAGCGAGCGTATAGGCCAATGCAGCGCCGAGGCCGCGGCCCGCTCCCGTCACCACGGCAAGGGTCCCATCCATCTGATTCATTTGCATTCCTTTGAAAGTATGCGTTGGCGACCTCGCGCCCTGCGAGCATCGAGCTGTTCATCTAGGGATTGCAACGCCGCTTTCCAAACGGATGGCCGCGCAATCGAACAGACGCGCACGAAAGCAAAGTCACGAGGTCGTCATCGTGCACGCGCGGCCAAGCGCGCTAGCACTTTCGGGCTGGAGAAAACCGGGCCGCTACCTATTTCGTAGGAGACCCCATGAAGAGGGCGGCAAGCCTTCAACGCGAAAGGAACACGTTATGGCAAAGAACACGATCTGCCTCTGGTACGACAAGGACGCCGAAGCCGCCGCGCGGTTCTACGCCGAGGTCTTTCCGGACAGCCGTCTGACTGCGGTGCACCAGGCACCCGGCGACTACCCGTCCGGCAAGGAGGGCGATGTGCTGACGGTCGAGTTCATCGTTGCCGGCGTCGCCTGTCTCGGGCTGAACGGCGGTCCGATGTTCAAGCACAACGAGGCCTTCTCGTTCCAGATCGCCACCGACGATCAGGAAGAGACCGACCGCTATTGGAACGCGATCGTCAACAATGGCGGCGAGGAGAGCGCCTGCGGCTGGTGCAAGGACAAGTGGGGGATCTCCTGGCAGATCACGCCTCGCGTCCTGACGGATGCAATGGCGGCTGGCGGCGGTGAGGCGAAGCGCGCCTTCGAGGCCATGATGACCATGCGGAAGATCGACGTGGCTGCGATCGAGGCGGCACGGCGCGGTTGACGCTTCTCCTCGACGGGCGATCGACCACCGCCTGTTCTGCGCCGGCCAAAAAGGCGGGTGCAAGGTGAAGGCGTTGCACTTCTCCTGGACTTGCTTGCTAGCGCGTGCGCAGGAAGCGAAACCGTTTTTCTGGAAGGCACCGAAAGGACGGTATAGAACAGCGCGAAGCAGCAGGCCGACACCCAATGTTTGTGGCGTCGCTTGCCCGTTGGACATGCCCTTTAGACGACAAGGATTGATTTCATGACCGAGAAGTCCCCCGCCGACAGTTTCCCCGCCGGCTATCAACCTCCGAAGGTCTGGAGCTGGGAAAAAGGCAATGGCGGCGCATTTGCCAGCATCAATCGCCCGATCTCCGGGCCGACCCACGACAAGGACCTGCCTGTTGGCAAGCACCCGCTGCAGCTTTATTCGCTGGCGACGCCGAATGGCGTGAAGGTCACGATCATGCTCGAAGAGCTTTTGGCCGCCGGCCATTCGGGCGCCGAGTACGATGCCTGGCCGATTCGTATCGGCGATGGCGACCAGTTCGGTTCCGGCTTCGTCGAGATCAACCCGAACTCGAAGATTCCGGCGCTGACGGACCATATGCCGAAGGGCGGCGGCGCGCCCGTCCGCGTCTTCGAGTCGGCCTCCATCCTCACCTATCTTGCTGAGAAATTCGGCGCCTTCCTACCGAGCGAGCTTCGCGCCCGCACCGAGACCTTGAACTGGCTGTTCTGGCAGATGGGCTCTGCGCCGTTCCTCGGCGGCGGTTTCGGCCATTTCTACGCCTATGCGCCGATGCACATCAAATACGCCATCGACCGCTACGCCATGGAAGTGAAGCGCCAACTCGACGTTCTCGACCGTCATCTTGCCGACCACCGGTTCCTGGCCGGCTCCGAATACACCATCGCCGACATGGCCACCTGGCCCTGGTACGGCAACCTGGCACTTGGCCAGGTCTATGGCGACGCCGGCACCTTCCTCGAGGTCCAGAGCTATGAGCACGTCCAGCGCTGGACGGCCGAAATTGCCGCACGCCCGGCGGTCAAGCGCGGTCGCATGGTCAACCGTCTGAGCGGCGATCCCTCGGAGCAACTGCACGAACGCCACGACGCCTCCGACTTCGAGACGAAGACGCAGGACAAGATCGCTCAGGCCGAGACGGCCTAAGGAGGATCGCATGGCAAACCTGCCCGACATGACCAAACACCGCGGCTTTCCATCCGGCATGCCGGGCACTGGCATCCAGTTCACCATTCGCCGGGCCAATCCGCGCGGAGTAACACCGCTCAAGGTGATACCCCGCCGCGGGCGGCCCGGCACGGCCGAACACCGCATCGATGCCGCGTTCCTGCATGCCCTCTGGCACTATTTCGGCGCCGAGCCCTTCGAACGCGGAAATCTCGACGCCGCCCGCCTCTGCCTGCTCTTCGGCCGCGAAGTCGTGGCGGTGGAAAAGGACTTCGACCCGCTCTCCTACGAGTCCCTGCTCGTGATCGACGAAAGGGTCGCCCGCCAGAGCTTCCCGGAAACCTTCGAGGATGTCTTCGAGGTATGACCGCTGCGATTGGGCCCTGAGCGTCTGATCGCCTGGGCCCAATCAGCCATCTCTGCCTTTTGGCACTCTTCGTTCCCGTATCGCCGACGCGCTGGCGGGAACGCGCCTCCCGGCTCTCCAACTGCAGCGATATGGCGAACGGATCGCCTGAGAATTTCCTACCCCGACCGACGGGGTGCCGCAGGAAAATCGTTCCCATATAATTTACAAAATACATGGATTATGTGTGTATTAGAGCCATCTTCTCCCCCATGATGCTGAAGCAAGGCCGAAAGGCGCACGCCATCGCCGACCGCCAGAACTCAGATCTCGACGGAGAATCCCATGCCCAGTTCCATATTCGGCCAGGCCTATCGCCGCCGCAGCGTGCTGAAATCGCTTGCCGCGGTGGGTACCCTGCCCTTCATTGCGCCGCTTGCCTCCTCGACAGCGCTTGCCTCCGGCAACAAGTACGCCGGGCGCACGATCAATCTCCTGATCATCCAACCGCATGTCGTCACCGGCAAGAAGATCGCCGAGGACTTCGAGCGGCTGACCGGCGCCAAGGTCAACGTCACGGCGGTGCCCTACGACCAGGTCAGCGTCAAGGCGACACTGGACGTGCAATCGGGCGCAAACCAGTTCGACGTCATCGACTATTTCTATACCTACAAGGGCCAGCTTGCCGAAGACGGCGTGATCGAGGACGTGACGGATCTGATCGAGCGCGACAAGGCCGAGATCCAGCCTGATGATTTCATTCAGACGATCTACGACCAGTACACGTTGCACGACGGCCGCCGCTACGGCCTGCCCTATGACGGCGACAGCCACCTGTTGTTCTACAACCGCGAACTCTTCGACCGCTACGGCCTGAAGGCACCCTCCACCTGGGACGAATACAACGAGAACGCCAAGGTGATCACCGAGGCCGAAGGGAAGAACGGCATCTATGGTGCGGCGGTTCTCGGCGCCAAGATCCCGGTCATCATCCTGTCGACCTATGCCAACCGCCTGACCGGCTTCGGCGGCAATTTCCTGAAGCCTGACGGCACCTCCGCACTCGACAGCACCGAGGCGGTCGAGGCCTTGAAGTCGCTGCTTGCGTCGGCACCCCACGCGCTGCCGACCCCACTCGAAACGCGTTTCGAGGAAGGGCTTCCCGCATTTCTCAACGGCAAGGCGGCGCAGATCAATTTCTGGACTGACCTTGGCGGCTACGCCCAGGATCCCAAGGGCTCGAAGATCGTCGACAAATGGGGCGTGGCCCGCATTCCGACCGGCGGCAGCAACAAGACGCCGCGCCTCGCCTTCAACGCCGGCTTCGGCTTTGCGATCACCAGCGGCTCCAAGAACAAGGAGGTGGCCTGGGACCTGATCAAGCTTGCCACCAGCAGGGATTATCACGAGCAACTGCTAGCCTTGACCGGCTCGGGCATCGACCCGGACCGCCAGTCGGGCCTGAAGTCGGAGAAGTTCAAGGCATTCCAGCCGCTCGTGCAGCCACTGCTCGACGACGGCGCATTGGAAAACAGCCTCGCTTGGCCGACCGCCGTCTATGCGCCGAAGCTCGAAAACGTGCTGACCGACGAGCTGGCACTGGCGCTTGCCGGCAGCAAGAACGCAGAACAGGCGATCGCCGATGCCCACCAGGCCTGGACCGAAATCATCGAGACCAACGGCTGATTGCTCCCTGGGGGCGCTCGCTTCCTCCCGGCTGCGCCCCCTCCTCTATTCAAAGGTGAAGACCATGACCTCCGAAACCTTACCGAAGCGCAGGCTCGGCCACACCGGCTTCGATATCACCCCCGTCGGCTTCGGCGCCTGGGCAATCGGCGGCCCCGATTGGGGATGGGGCTGGGGAAGCCAGGACGACACGCAGTCGATTGCAGCGATCCGCCATGCGGTTGAGCGCGGCATCAACTGGATCGACACGGCTCCGGTCTACGGCCTCGGTCATTCCGAAGAGATCGTGCGAGAAGCGCTATCGACGATACCGAAATCCGAGCGCCCGCTGATCTTCACCAAGGCCGGACTGGTCTGGGACCCGGACAATCGCAACGCCCTTCCGGCCCGCATCGGCAATGCCCGGTCGCTGCGCCGCGAGGTCGAGGCTTCGCTCAAGCGGCTCGACGTCGAGGTCATTGACCTCTACCAGATGCACTGGCCGGCCGATGACGGCACCCCGGTCGAAGACTATTGGGCAACCTTTGCCGACCTCAAGAAAGAGGGCAAGGTCCGGGCGATCGGGCTTTCGAACCATGACCGGGACCTGCTGCAGCGCGCGGCAACGGTCGCGCCCGTCGATGTCGTGCAGCCGCCCTTTTCCGCCATAAAGCGCCAGTTCGCCGAAGGGGACCTGCCCTGGGTCCGGTCGCATGGCAGCGGCGTCATTGCCTACAGCCCGTTGCAGTCGGGCCTGCTCACCGGCGCCTTCACGCCGGCCCGTGCCCGGGCGCTTCCGGCAAACGACTGGCGGTCGCGCGATGAGGAGTTTTCCGGCGAAGCGCTACACCGCAATCTCGCCTTCACGGAGGGGCTGAGACCGATCGCCGCGCGCCACGACACGACTGTCGCTGCGATCGCTGCCGCCTGGGCGCTCTCCTGGCCCGGCGTGACCGGGGCGATCATCGGCGCGCGACAGCCGACGCATATCGAAGGTTGGATCGAAGCGGCAACCGTCACGCTCACGCCCGCCGACCTCGATGATATCGAGGATATGCTCGTCGCCACACGGGCCGGCAGCGGGCCGACGCGCCCGGTTCTGGCAGAGGCGGCATGACCGTCGTCACCCTCGACGCCGCTGGGCCAGACGCCAATCGATTATCCGCGCGCCGGGGCGACCTATGGGAACGCTTCGGCCGCGCCCTGTGGATCGCCCCCGTCGTGTTCGCACTTGCCGTCACGACGCTCTACCCGACGGTCTTCCTGCTTGGGCTCGCCTTCAGCAAGAGCACGCTTGGAAAGCCGTTCCGCGGCTTCGTCGGCGTCAGGCATTTCGCCACCGCACTGCAGGATCCGATCTTCCTGTCGGCGGTCGGCAGAAGCGTCGCCTATGCGCTTTCGACGTCGCTGCTGCAGCTCGCTCTCGGTTTCCTGATCGCGCTGCTTTTCACGTCGTTGCTGAAAGGCGGCCGGTTCCTGATGAGCCTCGTGCTGCTGCCATTGATGACGCCGCCCGTCATGGTCGGCATCGCCTGGAAGCTGATCTTCGCGCCGGCGGGCGGGCTGTTAAACGGCACGCTGATCAACTACGGGGTGATCTCCCAGCCGATCTCCTTCCTCGGCCATCCCCTTTTGGCCTGGCTCGCGATCGGCGTCGCCGATCTCTGGCAATGGACGCCCTTTATCGTCATCCTCTGCTTCGCGGCGCTTTCGACGATCCCGGAGGGCGTACGGGAAGCAGCACTCGTCGATGGGGCCAATGGCTGGCAGCGCTTCTGGCACATCACGCTGCCGCTGGTCGCAGCACCGCTCTCGTCGATCTATCTCCTGAAACTGATCCTCTCGTTCAAGCTCTTCGACCTCGTCTACATCCTCACCTTCGGCGGGCCGGGTTTTGCGACGACATCCGCCGGCTTTGCCATCTATCGCCGTGCGATCGAGCAGTTCGACGTGGGGCGAGCGGCGGCCGAGACGATCGTCTATGCGCTCGTCATCGGGCTCGCGACCCTGCCGGTCGTGCGCCTGCACCAGCGTTTCGAAAGGCGCGACATATGAGGTTTGCCGCACGGCATCTCTGGCTGGGCCTGGCGACGGCGCCGATCGTCGGCTTCTTCGCCTTGCCCATCCTCTATCTCCTCGCCGTTTCCCTGAAGACCAAGGACGACGTGCTGAACGGCGCCTTCTGGCCGACGGCGCCAACGCTTGCCAATTGGCCGGCGGCCTTCGAGGCGGCCAATGTCGTCGGCTTCATCGTGAATTCCGTGACCGTGTCGCTGCTGGCGGGCTTTCTCACGATCGTGCTCACGCTGCCGTCGGCCTACGCGGTCCTGCGGTTGAAGATCGGCGGCAAATGGCTTTCGGACGTAACGCTCTCAAGCTACATGGCGCCACCGATCGTGGCGCTCATACCGCTGTTTTTCCTGCTGAAGACGAGTGGACTGCTCGACACGCGGATCGGCCTCGTTCTCATTTACGGGCTTGCCAATGTGCCAGTCGCCTTCTGGCTGCTGACACCGTTCCTGCGCCGGATGCCGATCGAGATCGAGCAGGCCGCCGCGATAGACGGAGCCGGGCCGTTTCGCATTCTGTTGCAGATCGTGGTTCCGATCCTTTCTCCCGGCATCGTGGCGACCTTCATCATCGTCACGGTGCTCGCCTACAACGAGTTCCTTTTCGCCTCGGCCTTTACCTTTTCCGACGCCACGCGAACGTTGCCGGTCGGCATTTCGCTCTTCCAGGGCGACAGGCTGGTGAATTTCGGCCAGATGGCCGCAGCCTCGCTCGCAGGCATCGCCCCGGTCTACCTGATCGCCCTGTTCATGCAGCGCTATCTGGTCAGCGGGCTGGCGCATGGCGCGGTGAAGTAGAAGACCACCTGCGTCTACTGTGCCTTCTCCACCTGACCGCGGATCTCGCCGTCGGGGAATTTCGCCGTGTGGATGTTGAGATACCACTTTCCGCCTTGCAGATCGGCGAGCTGCTGATCGGTAAGCTCCGCAGAACCCGACTTCATCGATGTCGAGATGTCGACGACCGGATCGGCTTTCTCGCCCGCGGCTGCCGGGCCGTGGAAATGCGCGGCGGTCGCATCTCCTGAGAGGCCCGTGGCGGTCACCGTCCAGGTCACCTTCTTCGTCGTCGTGTCCACGGTGAGCTCGCCGGTGCCCTTGCCCGCGCTTTCGTTGGGCGGCACCTCACCCGATCCCGTCATATCCGCCTTGAACTTCAGGGTTTCGGCCGAAACGCCGCCGGCCGCCAGGATAGCAATGGCCGCAAGGCCAGCCAGAAGGGAATTCTTGTGGATCGGTTGCATCTCGCATCCTCCAGAACAGGTGTTGAGCAGACCTTCCAACCCCGGAAACCGGTTTGGGTTCCGAGTGCCGGACCCTAGACGGAATGAGGGCTCTATCGTTCTCGGAAATCCGGCGCCTCAGGGCGCAGGTTTCGATGCCAGCGACGCCGTCACCAGACGCTGGAGATGCGCCGCATCCGGCGCGCCGCCAAAGAGGATCCGGTACATGATCGGCGCGACGACCCCGTCCATGACGGTCTCGACATCCGGAAAGACTTCGCCACGCTGCTCGGCGCGCTCCGCGATCACCTCGATCTGCTGCCGGGTGAAGTTGCAGCACTGGTAGGCGCCGGTTCCATCCTGTGCTGCAAGCACGTCCCGGATCATTTCGCGGCCCGGCCCCGAGGACATTTCCTCGGCATATTGCTCAGCCCAAGCCAACAGGTCACTGCCGAAGCTTCCGGTGTCCACCGGCACCATGTCCGGCCGCAGCCGCTCCACCGCGACGTCGGCAAGCAGTTCCTGAAGGTCGCCCCAGCGACGATAGATCGTCGAAGGCGTGACACCCGCTTCCGCCGCGATCAGCGGCACCGTGACCTCGGTGCGCTCAAGCGTCGTCAGCAAGGTCTGCACGGCCTTGTGAACCGACGCCTGAACCCGGGCACTTCGGCCGCCCGGCCGCGGACCTTCCCTTGTCGCCATTCGCTCCAACTCCGTCCTTCTCCGGCCGATCGGCCGATGCTTCAGAAATTCTCACAACAGCATAAAAGCAAATTATTTGCTTTTAGCGCGAAGCGTACCTAAATCTGCCAAACGCAACGATTTAGCTTTAAGGGTTATATAGATGTCTTCCTCCTCCGAATCCAGAGAGAGCGCGCGCCCGGCAAATCCCATTGCCTTCTACGCCGTCACGCTCGCGACATTCTTCGGCGCGTCCTCGGCGCCAACCCCGCTCTACCGCTTCTATCAAGAGCACTTCGCCGCCAGCCCGGTGGAGATGACGGTCATTTTCGCGGTCTATGCCTTCGCACTTCTGGTGGCATTGCTGATCGCCGGCTCGATCTCGGATCATCTCGGTCGCAAGCCGGTGATTTTCGGAGCGCTGATCGTCGAGATGGCCGCCATGGCGCTGTTCGTCCTTGCCGACGGAACCGGCTGGCTGATCGCGGCACGCATCGTGCAGGGGCTTGCGACCGGCGTTGCCGGCGCGTCGATCGGTGCGGCGCTCGTCGATGTCGATCACGCCAGAGGTCAGCTCGTGAACTCGCTCGCACCGTTGATCGGCCTTGCCGTCGGCGCGCTCGGCAGCAGCGCTCTGATCCAGTACGGCCCGTTTCCGCTTCACTTCGTCTATATGCTGCTCTTCGTCGGCTTCATAGCGCAGGCGGGGGCGATCTGGCTCATACCTGAAACCGGCGCGCGCCGTCCCGGCGCCCTGTCCTCGCTCATGCCGCGGGTCGCCATTCCGCAGCGTGCCAAGCGGCCGCTGGCGCTGGTCACGCCCGTGAACATCGCGAACTGGGCGCTTGGAGGCTTTTATCTCTCGCTCGTCCCCTCGCTGGTCGCCGCCACCACGGGCAGCAAGAACCCGCTCACCGGAGGCGCCGTGGTCGCGGCGTTGATGACCGCCGGCGCGCTCGGCGTCTTCTTTCGCCGCGCCCGCGCCCCTCAGGCAAATCTGATGTTTGGCGTCTTGAGCACCACCATTGGCATGCTGACCGTGGTTGCCGGAACGCACCTCGCCCATGTGCCGGTCCTGATCGTCGGCACCCTGGTAACCGGCGTGGGCTTTGGTACCAGCTTCCTCGCCACGATCGGCTCGGTCATGCCGCTGGCGATGGCGGATGAGCGCGCCGGGCTGCTCACCACCATCTATATCCAGAGCTATCTGGCGTTCAGCCTTCCCGCGATCCTCGCAGGCTTTCTGGCAAAGGCGCTCGGCTACCAGCTGACGACCGACATTTACGCGGCGGCAATCATCGGCATCGGTATCCTGGGTCTCATTGCCAGCCGGACGTCTCCGGAGAAGGAACCAAGCATGGCCTGACCAGGGCTAAATTCGCACCTGCGAAAGCCACTGCTCGGTCGTCGTAATCTCCACCTGGACCGAGAAACGGTTGCCGAGGAGGTCGAGCGCGGCATTGTGTGTCTGATCGAGCGAACTGCAGACGGCATCCTTCAGCAGGATCACCCGGTAGCCAAGGTCGATCGCTCCGAGAGCGGTCGCCAGCACGCAGACGTCCGTTTCGCCTCCCGTCACCACGACGGTTCCGACATCCTGATGAGCGAGCACGCTTTCGAGCTTGCCGCTCAACCAGGGCGAAAAGGTGCGCTTGTCGAGAACGCGGGCGGGCGGCACCAGGCGCTGCAGGGGAGGAATGAGATCGACCAGACCCGGATCCAGCCGAGCGGCCGTCATCATGGGCCATTTTTCATAGTAGGGTCGCCACATGCCCGGCATTTCGGCCGGCGTGTGTGGGGGGACGAAGCGGGTAAAGACGGTGCGATCAGGAACGCGGCTCGCAACCTCGACCACCTGATCGGAGATCGTCGCCATCCAGCCCGCCTGCCACGGCGTTTCCTCGCTGAACATTCGCTGTATGTCGACGCAAATATGAATCCAGCGTTCGGCGTTCATGATTACAATCCACCCGACACATTGGGCTGCCCGACGTATGCGGGTCCGACGAACAAACGCCGTGGGATGAAATGCGGTTCCTTATCCCGACGGTGCGCAATCGACGCATGCATCACCAACCAAGCCCGGCCCCGGCTCTTCACGTGGGGCTCCCTTCGAAAAGTGCCTTGAGCGCCTCCACCAGTGCAGCACTGGCGAAGGGCTTGGAAAGGATCGGAGCCGCATGGTGCGATCCGCTCAGGGCCGTTTCGCCATAACCGCTCAAGATGAGAAAGGGGATCGACCTTTCATCGCAGGCATCCGCGACCGGGAGCCCGCTATGCCCCTGGAGGTTCATATCCAGCACGACGGCATCGATTTCCGCCTCGTCCCGCAGAAGCCCCAATGCCTGTCCCACGGTGGGGGCTGGGCCGATCACTTCACCGCCGGCATCGACCAACGTGTCCTCGATCGACATGGCCACCAGCATCTCGTCTTCGACGACAAGGATCCGGCGCCCCGCCAATATGCCAGACATGGTCACTCCCCCCTGTCGTCCATGCCGGCGCGCTTACCGTCGACGAAGTCCATCCCGATCGTGCAGCTCACCCCCTCCGGCTCGAACCGGAGATCGACGGGATGCCCCAGTTCGTTGGCGAGGCCGCGATTGAGAACGCGCAGCCCGAAACCCTGGCGTCGAGGAGGTGAAGCCGGTGGCCCGCCGCGCTCTTCCCACCTGACCGAACACATTCCATCGCATTGCCACGAAAGTCCGACGCGGCCACCGGGACTCGATAGAGAACCGTATTTGATCGCATTGGTCAGCAACTCGTTGAACGCCATCGAAATGGCGAGCGCCTGTTTCGGGCTGATGCGGATCGCAGGTCCGTGGAGAGACACACGCCCGTCCTCGATCCAGGCCGCGAGCACCGCCTGAACGATGTCGTTCAGGTACACCGCCTGCCATGCCTCGCGGGTCAGGAGGTCGTGTGCCTTCGCAAGCGCAAGCAGTCGGCTATTGAAGGCTTCGGCAAACGCTTCCGGAGTATCCGCACTTTTCAACGTCTGATCGGCAAGGGATTGCACGGTCGCAAGCGTGTTCTTCACACGATGATTGAGCTCGCCGATCAGCAGCTTCTGGCGCTTCTCCGCCCTGCGCTCCTCGGTTCGATCCCTGAAGATCTTGAGGTAGCGATCGGGTCCGCTCTCTTCGACTGGAAGCATGACGCCCGAACCCCAGAAACGGGATCCATCCTTGCAGTAATGCCAGCGTTCGTTGGTTGCGCGGCCCTCTTCTCGCGCCGTTCGCATTTCCTGTTCGGGGACATCCGACGCGCGGTCTTGCGGGCTGAAAAAAATGCCGCCCGGCTGGCCAAGGATCTCGGTGTCGCGATAGCCGAGAAGCCGTTCGGCGCCACTGTTCCAGCTTGCTATCCGCCCGGCACCGTCGAGCGTAATGATTGCATACTCGCTGGCACTATCGAGGATGACCCGCAGCCGCTCATTGCTGCGGCGAAATCCCTCTTCGGCTCGCTGGTGCGCCTCCTCGATGCGCCTGCGCTCGATGCTGAAGCCCAGTTGCCGCGCGATGGTCAGGGAGAGGACGGCTTCCTCCTCCGTGAAGACGTGCGGGACTTCCCGGTAAGTCATGAACTTTCCGATGACCACGCCGTTGGCAGTCAGGGGGATGAAGGCGAGCGCACGGATACCCTCCCCCCTGATGGTGTCCTTGAGCGCCTGGGGTTCGTCGGCAAACTCGATATCGCTGACGAAGATGGGGGTGGCGTCGCGGTCGCCGGGCCGCCACGGCGAGTGACCGTCGACGGCCCGTCGATAGCCCTCGGAAAGCCCGCGTGAGGCAACGAAACGCATCACCCCTGCCTGGTCGAAAAGCAGGATCGAAGCGCGGCTGCAACGCAACGCCCGCTCGATCGCATCGAATGTGGCGTCGAATGTGTCGGCGATCGAATTGGCGCGGTACAGCGCATCCGTGAACTGGAACAGAGCCGCCAGCTCATCCGCCTTCTTGATCCAGGAACTGTCGACGCCGGATGAGTTTTGCCTCATGTCTGCACCCCGATTCCCGGCGAGAGGTCTGCCGGGATCGACCCCTTGCAAGGCTGCCACCACGAGTCCGCTTGTGAGGTTGGTCCCACGCCGGTGGCCAAAAGAAAACAACTGTGGCGGGGCGCCTCGATTTCAAGCCTGCTGCGGCGGTCGACCGGGCAAATCACGGACAAGTGCAATGAGTAGCCAGCGCGCGCGGCCTGCCGATATCCGCAGCCAGCATCCTTGAATCTGCTCGAAGAATTGCATGCGGGCGGCTCATGTTCCTTCTCAACGGTGCGCACGACTGGTTCACCGGCAGGTTATCCAGGTTGACGGCGGGAGCGCACGTTGATCCGAGCGCCCCAGCACCGCTGAGCGCCCGCGTCAGGGCGCCTCGACAAGCGACTTCAACCGGCCGAGCGCCTTGTCCCAGCCCTCTGCGATCGCCGCGAGGAACGCGCGCGCCTCCTCGATACGATGCGGATCGACAGCGTAGAGCACCTCCTTGCCGTGACGCTCGTGCACCACCAGCCGCGCCGCGACCAGCACCTGAAGGTGCTTCACGATCGCCTGCCGGGTGATTGCCTGCCCGTCGGAGAGCGCGGTCGCCGACAGGGCGCCAGTCGCCAGAAGCCGCGTGACCAGCGCAAGGCGGGTCGTATCGCCCAGCGCCGCGAATACGCCCGCCAGTTCCCGCTCAGGCGTGTTCGACATGGCGCTTGATGTTTTCGATCTGGGCGCTCCAGCCGCCGTCATTCATCAGGAAGGCGCGCTTGCGGCGATGCGCCGGCACGGCCTCGAAGCCGGATTCGGTAACCGTCACGCGCGTATCGCCGCCAACCGGTTCCAGCCGGAATTCGACGAGCGTGGTCGGCTCCCGCACCGGATCGCATTCGGCATCGAGACCATAGGGGATCCAACGAAAGCTGAAGAGCCGCGGCGCATCCATCGCCTCGACCGTGCAGAAGACCGCATTCGGCTCGGGCTGGCGGATCGGCGCCGGCTCAAGACCGATCGAGGCCTGATACTTGGCGATGTTTTCTTCCTTGAACTCTCCTTCGAAGGAGCCGGTTATGGCCCGCCCGGGCGCAAAGGGCTCGTTCAGCCTTACACCGAACCACTGCCCGAATTCGGCGACATCGGTTATCGCCCGCCAGACACGCTCGATCGGCGCGCGCAGCAGGATTGCCTTTTCGATACGATCGAATGAGCTCATGTCGCTTTCCTTTCGTGCAACGATTTGGTTGCAGTATAGAGGTCGTCGGCGGATGCGCAACCAAATCGTTGCACATTATGCCTATTGCCCCGACGCGGCGGCGTCACTCACTTCGTCGGCGCAACCCGCCACACCTTGTTGCCGACATCGTCGGCGACGAGCAACGCGCCGTCACGGGCGATCGCGACGCCGACCGGCCGCCCCAGCGCCTTGCCGTCGTCGGTCAGGAAGCCGGTCAGGATATCCCGTGGCGGGCCTGCGGGTTTGCCGTTGGCGAAGGGCACGAAAATAACCTTGTAGCCGCTGCGCGGAACCCGGTTCCACGAGCCGTGCTGCCCCACGAAGGCGCCGTTCCTCATCTCCGGCCCGAACAGGGCAGCGGCGTTGAAGGTCAGGCCGAGCGAGGCGGTATGCGGGCCGAGCGCATAGTCCGGCTTGATCGCGCGCGCCACCAACTCGGGGTTCTGCGGCTTGACCCGTGGGTCGATATGCTGCCCGTACCAGCCGTAGGGCCAGCCGTAGAAGGCACCATCCTTGACCGAGGTCATGTAATCGGGAACGAGATCGGGCCCGAGTTCGTCGCGTTCGTTGACGGCAACCCAGAGCGCGCCGCTATCCGGCTGCCACGAGAGGCCGTTGGGGTTGCGAAGTCCGGAAGCGAACTGCCGCATCTGCCGGGTGGAAAGGTCGATCTCGTGCACGGCGGCCCGTCCCTTCTCCTCGACCATGCCGTTTTCGCCGGCATTGGAATTGGAGCCGACGGTGACGTAGAGCTTGGTCCCGTCCGGGTTGGCGATGATGTCCTTCGTCCAATGGTAGTTGCGGCCCGCGGGCAGGTCGACGATCTTCTCCGCCGGTGCCGTAATCTCGGTCACACCCTCCCGATAGAGAAAGGCGACGATCGCGTCGGCATTGGCGATGTAGAGCTTGCCGCCGGCCAACGCCATGCCGAAAGGCGAATTGAGCCCGGTAATGAAGGGTGTCTTCGTTTCCGCCACACCGTCACCATCAGCATCGCGCAGCAACGAAATGCGATTGGCGCTCTGGCTTCCGGCGCCAGCCCTGCCCTGGATGAAATGGGCAGCAAACGCGCGAACCGAAAAGCCGGGCTCGGGCTTTGGCGGCGCGTTGCTCTCGGCAACCAGCACATCGCCGTTCGGCAGTACATGCAGCCAGCGCGGATGATCGAGGCCGCCCGCAAATTCCTTGACCGATAGACCCTGTGCGGCCGTCGGCATCGTGCCCGGAGGCCAGGGCGCGGCCTGCGCAACATTGACGGACGGCACGAGCTCGACCTTTGGCTCGACTAGAACCGGATCAGGGCCATATGTCCTCTCGATCGGCACCGTTGCCTGCTGTCGCGACAGATAGGCGAAGCTCGCTCCGCCGGCGACCACAAGTACGCCGAAGATCAGAAGGGCGACGAGAAGCTTTTTCATGCGGTTTCCTTCGATGTCCAAACCTAACGACAGCCGGCTACAGGCGTTCCAATCGCCGGAAGAAAAGTGCTGAAAAATTCACACGGAATCAACGTCGACGGATGGGCCTTGGACAAATCACCTGTAATCGCCGCACGATCGCGACGGACGCCGCCGCGACCTCTGACCCAGCGCGAAACGGCCTGTTGATGCGGCTGAAAAAGCGCTGGACGAACGCCGCTCGCTCAAGCTTTAACGGAGGCCGAGGAGAGCTCCTTCGGGGCTGCAGTCTACCGATCGGAATACCATGCCAATTCATGAACTCGCCGCGCTTGGCGCCGCGACCTGCTGGGCGCTCACGGGGTTGATCTCGGCCGGACCGGCCGGCCATCTTGGGGCACCTGCCTTCAATCGCCTCCGGCAGATCTTCGTCACAGGACTTCTGGCGATCTATGTGCTTGCCACCGGGACGTGGCGTGAGCTGGATACCACAAGCGTCACACCGCTGCTCCTGTCGGGCCTGATCGGCATTTTCATCGGGGACACACTGCTCTTCGCTGCGCTCAACCGGCTCGGTCCGCGCCGCTCCGGCATCCTCTTTGCCCTCAATGCGCCGATCGCCGCGTTTCTCGGCTGGCTGGTGCTCGGTGAAGCGCTTTCGCCCACAGCGGTTGGCGGCATCGCGCTGACGGCCACGGGCGTGTTTCTTGCTATTCTCTTCGGCAAGCGCCGGGCGCAGATGCACGAATGGGAAAAGATCAAGGGACCGCTTTGGATCGGCGTTCTGCTCGGCCTTGGCGCTGCCACCGGCCAGGCGATCGGCTCGATCATTGTGCGCCCGGTCATGGCCTCCGGCATAGATCCTTTTGTCGCCTCCATGCTGCGCGTCGGCATTGCCGCCTTCTGCCTGAGCATCCTGCTCCAGCTCCCCATTCCATCGGTCAAACCACGGGCGCCGCTGACCTTGAAGGTCGCAGCAATGACGGCGCTCACCGGGGTTCTCGCCCTTGGTATGGGGATGACGCTGCTGCTCTTTGCGCTCTCCGGCGGCAAGGTGGGCATCGTATCGACATTGTCCGCGACTTCACCGGTCATGATCCTGCCGATGCTGTGGCTGAGGACAGGCGAACGTCCCGCCGCCGGCGCCTGGGCCGGTGCTGCCCTCGTCGTCTGCGGCATGGCGCTGATCTTCATTCGCTAGAGGTCGCGCTTCTTATCGGGCGCAGTGTGCCCTGGCTGGCGCAACAAAGCGAAATGACCATGCTGTTCGAGATCGCCGCGATCACCGGATCCTCATGCTGTGCGCCCGCGTCGCTGGAGCACAACTAGGGATGCATGCGGATCATCCTATTGATTTAATTTTATTATTCGAAAGGCCAACCACTGATGCACAAGCGGTGGTAGCGAATCATTAACCATGATTAGATACCCACAGCCTCCTAAACCGCTGGCTGATTCGCGAGCGTTCGTTAGCATCGGCAGCATCCAATGCGAAAATCACCGCTCGCGGTCCTCTCCCGACGTCTCGGCCTTTTCACGGCATTGGCCTCTTTCGCTCTGACGGTGCCCTCGCTTGCCCAGTCCGTCTGGACAGGCAGTGCCGACAATGAATTCAGCAACGGCTCGAACTGGTCTCCCGCCTTGCCCGGCACCGGCGACGCTGCCGACGTGGACAATGGTTCGCCGCAGGTTACCAACGACGCTGAGATCCGCACGCTCGACGTCGACGGCGGCAACGTCACGATCTCCAATACCGGCGCGCTGACCGTCACCGACGGTACTGCGATCAACGCCGGCAGCGTCAGCATCAACGCCGGCGGCGCTCTGAACTCTAACGTCGATCTGAACGGCGGCAACCTTTCGGTCGACGGAGATCTCAACGGCAGGCTGACGCTGAACAACGGAAACGTATCCGTGAACGGCACGCTCGGCAGCGCCGTCGTCGGTGCGACGACATCGCTCTCCAACAATGGGCAAACCGGCGATGTCGACGTTTCCCAGGGCGGGACCTTCGTCAACAACAGCGGCGCCGTGGCCGGCGCCACCACCAATGCCGGAACCACATCCAATGCGGGAACGATTGCCTCGCTGACGAACACGGCCGGAAATTTCACCAACAACACCGGTGGCACCATCGCCGGCAAGACGACCGTTTCGGGCGGAACCGTCACCAACAACTTCGTCGTGACCGACGCGGACGTCGCGGCCGCTGCCGCCTTCGTCAACAACAACGGCGCGACCGCCGGAAGCGTCAGGAACTCCGGCACTCTGTCAAACGCCGGCACCATCGCATCCGTCCAGAACGACGCCGGAAGCTTCACGAACAATTTTGGCGGAGAAGTCACCGGTGAAACGACCGTGGCCGGCGGCAGCGTAACCAACAACGCGACGCTCGGCTCCGTCACGGTCGGCCAAGGCGGTACGTTCGCAAACGCCACCGGCGCCAAAGCTGGCGCGGTCACCAATGGCGGTGCCGCATCGAACGCGGGCACGATCGCCTCACTGACGAATACGGCGGACAACTTTGCCAATAATGCCGGCGGCACCATCACCGGGAAGACGACGGTTGCCGGTGGAACCGTGACGAACAACTTCGTCGTGACCGACGTGGACGTCGCGGCCGCTGCCGCCTTCGTCAACAACAATGGCGCCATCTCCGGCAATGTCAGCAACGCCGGCACGGTCTCGAATGCCGGAACCATCGCGTCCCTGGATAACCGGGCCGGTCATTTCACCAACAATGGCGACGGCAAGGTCACCGGTACGACGACGGTCGCCGGCGGTACCGTCGTCAACAATGCCGTGCTCGGGGACGTGCAGATCGGTGCCGAGGGCACGCTGACCAACAACAGCGGCTCCAGCGCCGACAACGTGACGACGGCCGGCAACGGCTCGAACGACGGAACGATCGCCTCGCTGAGCGTCAGCGACGGGCGGTTCGCCAACACCGGCACGATCAGCGGGACAGCAACTGTCAGCGGCGGTTTGCTGGTCAATGACGGCACGGTCGGCGGCCGGATCGACGTCTATGACGACGGCCTGCTCTCTGGCAGCGGCGTGGTCGGCGGTCTGACGGTCGGCGCAGGCGGCGTGCTTTCCCCGGGTCCGGGCATTGCGGTCACCACGGTCAACGGAGACGTGACGTTCCGCTCCGGCTCGGTCTACCAGGTGGACTTGGACGCGACCGGCCTTTCCGACCGCATCTCCGCCTCCGGTGCAGTCACCATAGAGGGCGGCCGGCTGGACATCCTTGCCGGCACCGGCGGCTACGGCGCCGCAACCGACTACAGTATCCTGACCGGCAGCAGCGTCACCGGGACCTTCGAACAGGTGACAAGCAATTTCGCCTTTTTGTCGCCGACGCTGAGCTACGGCCCGACGAGTATCGATCTCCGGCTTGACCGCAATGCTGTTTCCTTCGCCGAACTGGCCGAAACGGCAAACAGCCGGGCAGCGGCCGGGGCCATCGAAGCCCTGGGGCCAACGAACCCTCTTGCCATGGCCGTGCTGTCGCTGGATGCCGATACGGCCGGCCGCGCCTTCGCGCAGTTGAATGGGGAAGTGCATGCCTCGCTGAAGAGCGAAGTCCTGTGGGAGAGCCGTTTTCCGCGGGAGGCAATACTCGACCACACGGCCGCCACACGCACGAGCCGCACCCAAAAACCGGACGACGGCGCGTTCTGGACCTCGGCCTATGGCGCAACGAACCGGCTATCCGGCGATGGCAAAGCGGCAGGTGTCGACGCCCACACCGCCGGCGTAGTGTTCGGCGCTGATGCGGAGATCTCCAGCGAATGGCGTCTTGGCGGCATCCTCGGCTACAGCCATCTCACCATGCAGCCGCAAGCCACGGTCGATTCCTACCACGCCGGCCTCTATATCACCGGCGAAGCCGGGCCGCTCGACCTCACGGGCGGCGCGATCTATTCGCGCAATGAAGTGGCGACGCGGCGCGACATCGCCTTCGGGCAGTTCTCCGATCGGCTGCGGGCCGACTACGAGAGCGATACGGCGCAGGTCTTCGCGGATCTTTCCTGGACGCTGGAAGCCGACCCGCTCAAGCTGCAGCCGTTCGCAAACGTCGCCTATGTGCATCTCGATACCGATGCCTTCCGTGAATCCGGCGGCGCGGCCAAGTTGTCGTCGAGCGATGCATCGGACGAACTGACCCTATCGACAATCGGCATTCGCTGGTGGGCCGACCTTCCGGCCGCCGAGATGCCGGTCGAACTCTCCGGCATGTTGGGTTGGCGACACGCCATCGGCGACCTGTCGCCCTCGGCTCGGCTCGCTTTTGCCGACCCCGGCTTTTTCACGATCGCTGGCGTGCCCTTGCCGCGCGATGCGCTTGTGGTGGAGGCAGGCCTTTCCGCCGGGATTTCGGAAACGGCCTGGTTGGCACTCACCTATGTCGGCGAATTTGCCGACGGCGTTCAGTCGAGCGCCGGACGGGCAAGTCTGCGCGTAAACTTCTGAGCCGCGGCGCACTTCCTTGCCGCCAAACCCCTGCTGCCTCGCGCTTGACGCCTCAGGCTCGGCAAGGGCATTCTCTACAAGCTGCATTCGGAATTGACTGCAACCACTGAGCAAGCACGAATTGCAGTGGCCGAACGTCCGCGGGAGTACCTGCCTGCGGCGTGAATGGATTGCGGACGAGCCCTCGACTTGGTGGCGGGCCGGTATCTCGATGGGAACGTTATCGCCAGCTTCGGGAGCGAGGGCGCCATGACTGGAATAGCATCCACGGACAGGGCAAGGGAAAGCACTGGTGCTGCTACCGAGCCCAACATGGCCGCAGCACCGACAAAGATCGCCGAATTTCTCGCCGCGCATGGCGGCCCGTTCTACGAACTTCAAGCCCGGCTGAAGCTGTTGCATGCGAATGCCTTGCAGTCGGGCAGGCGGGCGGTACTCTTCGTTGCCCTTGCCTGGGGCGGGCCGTTTCTGCTTGGTTTGCCGCTAAGCCTGTCGATCGACCAGGGTGCCTACCTCGCCGATCCCGGCGCCTGGGCGAAATTCTTCGTCGCGATTGCCGCCTTCGTGCTGGCGGAGCAACAGGTGGAACGCGGATTGCGCATCAAGCTCGGGCAGTTTACCCGGGCGCCGCTCATTGCGCCGACCTCCATGCCGGCCGCCACCCACGCGGTCTCGGTCGCACTTCAGAGACGCGACTCGTGGCTTGCCGAACTTGTCTGCCTGGCCCTCGCCGCGATCGCCGCGCTGCTGTCCTTCCTCAATTTCCATATGTCCGACGTCTCGTTCTGGGCGGTCGAGCATTCGGCGGAAGGCAACCGGATCACGGCAGCGGGCTGGTGGTCGATCTGCGTCAGCCTGCCGCTGTTCGTTTTCCTGTTCCTGCGCGGCGTCTGGCGGCACTTGGTCTGGGCACAGCTTCTGCGCAAGATCGCACGGCTGGAACTTCGCCTGGTGGCAGCCCATCCGGATGGCAAGGGCGGGCTCGGTTTCCTTTCGCAATACCCGAATGCCTATGTCTTCTTCGTCTTCGGAATGAGTGCTGCGATCGCGGCCGCCGTCATGAAGCATCTGCTGCAACAGTCGCTGTCGATGACCACGTTCAGCATGATCATGAGCGGCTGGCTCGCAATCGTGATCGCGTTCTTCGCCTATCCCCTGTCGGCCTTTTCCAAACCGCTGGCACGGCTGAAGGAGGCGGGGCTGCTGATGCTCGGTGTGCAGGCGACACGCTTCCACCGTGCCGCCGAACGCAAGGTGCTCGGCCGCAACGTGCTCGCCGACACCGCACCGGAGCCGGACGAGGAGACGGCGGACCCGAGCAAGCTCTTCGATACGACCAACAAGCTCTCTTCCGTCCTCGTCAGCCGTACCTCGGTCGTGCCGGTCGCGGCCGCCGCCCTCATACCCTTCGCATTCGCCGGTGCAACCAGATTGCCTTACAAGGAAGTCTTCTCGGTTCTGAAGAAGCTCCTGCTGCTGTGACCGGCCAATTTCGGGCGCCGCAGTCAGCACGCAGGACCGATGGCGCGGGCTGGCGAAAAACCTACCAGCGCCACCGCGCCGCTCGCCCGACTGCATTTGGCGAGGCCTGCAACACGCGTTCGATGGCGCCGCCGAGCGACAGCACCTCTTCATCGGCATAACGGCGGCCGACGATCTGCAGGCCGACGGGCAGGCCGTCTTCGGCCAGGCCGGCAGGCAGCGAGAGAGCCGGGCACTGCGGCAAAAGGTTGAACGGGCAGGTCATATCCAGCCCGAGAAAACGCCCGTCCGGCGTATCGCCGACGTAGTCATTGTCGTCAGCCTCGGCCGCGGGCGCCGTGACTGCGCATGTCGGGCACAGCAGCGCATCGTAGCGGGCAAGGATGGCGGAGAGATCACGCCACATCCCAGTCCGCAGCAGCTCCACCCGTTTGTAGTCGACGGCTTTCGTGCCACGTCCACGCTCGATCAGTTCGACCACGATCGGGTCCATGCGCTCGCGATAGCCATCGATCGCGTCACCGAAAAATGCGGCCATGAACACGCACCAGAGATCGTACCACTGGTCGTTGACGGCTCTGGACCAGCCGATGTCCACGAGGTCCACGGTGGCGCCCACCACACGAAGCTGCTCGACCGCAGCAAGGATCACGGCCTGCACGGAGGCATCGACGCTGTAGTAGCCAAGATCCAGCGAAAACGCGAAGCGGCGGCCCACAAGGGAGCCTGCCCTTGCCCGCTCAGGTGCAAAGGAGAGCGGCACAGACGAGATATCCGCATCGTCAGGTCCTGCCGTCGCGGCCATGAAGGCGATCGCGTCGCCGACGGTGCGCGCGAGCGGACCGAAATGGGAGATATTGTCGAAGACGCTGGGCAGGATCGTCATCGGGATCCGGCCAAGGCTGGGCTTGAGGCCGACGGCGCCCGAGAGCGCGGCAGGGATACGTATCGATCCACCCATGTCCGTGCCTTCGGCGAACGGGACAACGCCGGTCGCGACGGCGACCGCCGATCCACCGGAAGAACCACCGGAGGTACGCTCGGAATTCCAAGGGTTGCGGGTCACGCCCCAGCGCGGGCTGGCCGTGAAACTGGAATGGGCGAATTCCGGCGTCGTGGTCTTGCCGATGAGGATCGCGCCGGCAGCTTCGAGCCGCGCGATGCAGAGTGCGGTCTCCTTGGGAACCCAATCCCCACGCGTCCAGGAGCCGAGCGTGGTGAGATCGCCCCTGGTCGGCGTCAGGTCCTTGGCCGCGAAGGGAACGCCGAGAAGTGCGGGCGCCTCGCCTCCGGCAACGATCAACGCGTCAGCCGCCCGCGCCGAAGTGACTGCAGCCTCGTCACGCAGCAACGTGAAAGCGTTCAGCTCCGCGTTGACGATTTTGGCGCGGCGCAGCGATTCGACAACGACCGCTTCGGCTGAAAAATGGCGGCCGCGAATGCCGGCGGCAATCTCCGTTGCGGAGAGGTCGAGCGGATGGGTGGGCGCCGGGGCGCGAGAAAGCGTCTGCATGGCTGCGGACTCCGTGCTAGGTCTTCTGTTCGACAGGTGGGGATTGGACGTGGCAGCAACATCCGGCGGAGCGAGCGCCTATATCGATGCCTGGAACGCCGGGCTTGCCGAGGCGGTGTCGACCCTCAGCGAACCCGGTTTCCCGGAGGCTCTGGAGCGCGCGCTGCGACAGCTCGTCTCCTTCGAGATGATGAACGGCTTTGCCTATTCGCCGGGCGGCAAGGCCTTCGATCTCCATAACGAGCGCATCGTCGGCGACCGCGACACGATCGTCGATCACTACCTTGCCGGCGCCTACATTCTCGACCCGTTCTACGATGCCGTCCGCAACGCAAGACACGACGGCGACGTGCTGGTGATGCGGCGGTTGGCGCCCGACCGTTTCACCGAGACGGAGTACTTTCGCCGCCACTATCAGGCGACCGGCATCGTCGACGAGATCGGCTTCATTCTGACGCTTCCGCATGTCGATGCGGTGCTGTCGCTTTCGCGTATCGGGGACGTGCCTGGCTTCTCCCGCCGCGACATCGCGCGGCTGGAAAGTGCGGCGCCCGTGGTGCGGGCGCTCGCCGAACGGCACTGGCACACGCGGTTCGACCCGCCGCGCGAGGAGGATGGTGCCGCAGCGACGATCAGCCATCCGTTGCTTTCGAAACGGGAACTGGAGATCGTGACCCTCATCCTCAAGGGCCACTCGACCTATTCTATCGCTGCAACGCTCAGCCTGTCGCCGAACACGGTCAAGGTGCATCGTCGCCAGGCCTATGCCAAGCTCACCATATCCAGCCAGGCGGAGCTCTTCCATCTTTTCCTCAGCCGCCGCTGATCACTCGACGAACTCGACTTCCGGTGGTGCAAGCTGGAAGAACCGGGTGAGATAGGCGAGATAACACACGCCGACTGCCAGCCAGATGATGCCCAGCAGCTTGGCGTGGCCATCGAGATTCCACAGCAGGAACAGGTCGCAGACCGCGCCGACCGCCGGCACGACAAGCCCGAGCAAGGCGCCGAGCGGCCGCACGATCGCGTTGCCCTGCAGATAGAGCGCGATCACCGAGACATTGACTGCGGTGAATGCAAGGAAAGCGCCGAAGTTGATGAAGGACGTCGAGGTCGTCACGTCGAGCGTGAGCGCAAGCAGACCGACGATGCCGACGAGCACGAGATTGAACACCGGCGTGCGCCATTTCTCATGCAGCTTGCCGAAGATCCCCACCGGCAACACGCCGTCGCGGCCCATGGCGAAGAGCAGCCGCCCGACGCTCGCCTGTGCCGCAAGCCCCGAGGTGAACTGGGCAACGACCAGCGTGGCGAGGAACAGGGTCACGAAGAGATCGCCGCCGATCATCAGGGCGATTTCCGTAGCGGCGGAATCGACCGAGGTGAATTCGCCGCCGGGATGGGCAAGCTGCGTGACATAGGCCGATCCCGTAAAGAGGATCCCGCCGATGACCGCGATGATCATGATCGCCCTCGGCATGGTGCGGGTCGGGTCACGGGTCTCCTCCGTCAGCGTGGAAACAGCATCGAACCCCAGGAAAGAATAGGCCGCAATCGCCGCGCCGGCGACGGATGCGCTGAACGGCACGTTCGCCTCGAAGAATGGCCGCACCGCCGCGAGCCCGCCGGCACCGTTGATGGCAGCGACATAGCGCGCCGCGAGCGCGACGAAGGCCACCAGCACGGTGAGCTGCACCAGCATCAACACGACATTCACCCGGTTGGCAAAGGCGATGCCGATGACATTCACGGCCGTTGTCAGCACGATGAAGCCGACGATCCAGAGCCACGCTGGAACGGTCGGAAAAGCCGAACTCAGATAGGCGGCGCCGATCAGCCATATGACCATCGGCAAGAAGAAATAATCGAGCAGGACGGCCCAGCCGACGAGGAAGCCCGTGCCGGAATTCAGCGACTTGCGAGCATAGGTGTAGGCGGATCCGGCGACCGGATAGACCTTTGCCATGATGCCGTAGCTTACGGCCGTCAGGAATATCGCAAGCGCGGCAATGAAATACGCCATCGCCGTCGTGCCCTGGCTTGCGGATGCGAGCGCCCCGAACGTGCCGAACACGATCATCGGCGTCATATAGGCAAGCCCGAACAGCACCACGGACCACAGGCCAAGGGTTCGATCGAGTTTAATGTTTTGCGTCATGTTCCCCTCCTCCAACGAACAGACCGGAAGCGTCGGGGAAACCGAGGGCTATGCCAATAACCCTAGGGTGTTATGGCGATCGACCGTGGCGCAACGCGGAAGGGAGAGGTGGCCGACTGACGCAGAGAGCGCAGCCGCTCACCCCTTTGATCCGCCGCCGCGCTCACGCCGAAAGCAAGGTTCGCGTCAGCGGATGCCTGGCGTCGGAAAGGCCGTCGATGACATTGAAGTGGTGCCGATCCGGCTCCACCACGGTCGCCGTGGTTGCGCCCAGCCCGGTCCAGATATTGGCAAGCAAATCGTTCTGGCGCAGGAACTCGGCGCGCTCGCCGCCGCCGACCCAGCAGGTGATGCGGGCATCTTTCATCGGCCGCAGCAGCGCCGGGCTCTCTGAAAGCGCTTCCGCCTCGTCGATCGCGAGCTTCTCGTTCATCCCGGTCAACATGATCGGGCGCAGATCATGCACGCCCGAGATCGAGACGACGTTGCGGATACGCTCCTGGACACCGGGCGAAAGCGGCGCGGTTGCCGTGATCATGCGGCTGACGAGATGGCCGCCTGCAGAATGGCCGGTCAGCATCACCGGACCATC
>NZ_JAEPRP010000004.1:0-57187 GCF_016652895.1 Ensifer sp. SSB1 | reverse complement strand
TCCTCGACGATCCCGCCGATCCGGATGTTCGGGCAGAGTGTGTAGGACGGCATGGCAACGGCATAGCCATTGGCGACGGCGCCCGCGGCAAGATGCGACCAGAAGCTCTTGTCGAGTTGCAGCCAGAAGCCGCCATGCACGAAGACGACGAGGCCTTCGGCCGGGCCATCGGGGAAGAAGAGGTCCATACGGTTCCTGGACCGCTCGCCATAGGCCACGTCGAGTTTCGCCAGCCCTGACGCGGAAAGCGCATTGCGGAATGCTTCCGATGGCCCAGTCCATGCCTCCGGCCAGCGATCGCCGCGCGCAATGTTCACGCCGTTGGCATAGGCGTCGTTCCAATCGGAAACACGGTGTTCCAGCATCGATGCAATCCTCCCTTGGATGTCTCCCCAAGCATAGAAATCGCCTGCCACACCAAGAAACGCAATGCATCATTCGAAAAAACTTTAGGCTTGAAATAATTTTGGACTGGTGCGATGCTGCCCCATGTTCAGCCGAGAAGTGGAGGTCTCGCTGTGCCTGTCTCGATCCTTGGAACCGTCGCCGCGACGGCACGCCGCATCGGCAGCGATGCGGCGATGGCCGCGACCTGCACGCACGCCAGGGTTTCGCATCACCGCAAGACTTTTATCCGGCTTTGAAAGATGCCTGGGCAACAGGCAGGAACTGAACAAGGGAACAGCCGCCACATGCTTGGACCGACTTCGCACGTCGATACGTTCACACGCGACCACCTGCCGCCACCGGAAGAATGGCCGGAATTCCTTCTCGAAGGCTTCGACTATCCGGACCATCTCAACGCCGCAGTCGAATTGACAGACGCCATGGTCGCCAAGGGTTTTGGCGACCACACCGCGCTGATCGGCAACGGACGCCGGCGAACCTACAAGGAACTGTCCGACTGGACGAACCGGCTCGCCCATGCGCTGGTCGAGAACTACGGCGTGAAGCCCGGGCACCGCGTGCTGATCCGCTCGGCGAACAATCCGGCCATGGTCGCCTGCTGGCTGGCCGCCACCAAGGCCGGCGCCGTCGTCGTCAACACCATGCCGATGCTCCGCGCCGGGGAACTCGCCAAGATCGTCGACAAGGCCGAAGTCAGCCTGGCGCTTTGCGACACGCGGCTGATGGAAGAGATGATCGCCTGTGCCAAGGACAGCCGCTTCCTGAAACAGGTCGTAAGCTTCGACGGGACCGCGAACCACGACGCCGAACTCGACCGCATCGCGCTCGACAAATCAGTGGTGTTCGAGGCGGTGCATACCGGTCGCGACGACGTGGCATTGCTCGGCTTCACTTCGGGCACGACGGGAATCCCGAAGGCAACCATGCACTTCCATCGCGATCTCCTGGCGATCGCCGACGGTTATGCCCGCGAAGTGCTCGGCGTCACGCCTGACGACATCTTCGTCGGCTCGCCGCCGCTCGCCTTCACCTTCGGCCTTGGCGGCCTTGCGATCTTCCCCTTGCGCTTCGGCGCGGCGGCAACGCTGCTCGAGCACGCGACACCCGCGAACATGGTGGAGATCATCGAGAAATACAGGGCGACGATCTCCTTTACCGCGCCGACCGCGTACCGGGCGATGATGAAGGCGATGGACAACGGCGCCGATCTTTCATCACTGCGCGTTGCGATCTCGGCCGGCGAGACCCTGCCCGGCCCGGTCTTCGAGGAATGGACCGCCAAGACCGGCAAGCCGATCCTCGACGGGATCGGCGCGACCGAGATGCTGCACATCTTCATTTCCAACCGTTTCGAGGACCGCAAGGCCGCCTCGACCGGAAAGCCGGTCGGCGGCTACGAGGCGCGGATCGTCAATGACGACATGCAGGAGGTGCCCCGCGGCACGATCGGCAGGCTTGCGGTGCGCGGCCCGACCGGCTGCCGCTACATGGCCGACAGCCGCCAGCGCGACTATGTCCGCGACGGCTGGAACCTGACCGGCGATGCCTTCTACCAGGACGAGGACGGCTTCTTCCATTTCGCCGCCCGCTCCGACGACATGATCATCACCGCCGGCTACAACATCGCCGGCCCCGAGGTCGAGGCGGCGCTGATCGCGCATCCGGAAGTCGCCGAATGCGCCGTCGTCGGTGCGCCCGATGCGGAGCGCGGCCAGATTGTCGAAGCCTATGTCGTTCTGATATCTGGCGTGTCGGCGGACGACGCAACGATCAAGCGCCTGCAGGATCATGTGAAGGCGACGATCGCACCGTACAAATATCCGCGATCGGTAAAGTTCCTGGACAACCTGCCGAAAACAGCCACGGGCAAGATCCAGCGGTTCCGATTGCGGTCGGAGAACTGAAAACATGAGCAAATCATACGACCCTTCAAAAGAAGGCGCCCAGATGTCGTTCAAGGGACGCATGTCCTATAGCGACTACCTGATGCTTGAAAAGGTGCTGGACGCGCAGGAGCCGCTTTCCAAAGCCCATGACGAGATGCTGTTCATCATCCAGCATCAGACGTCCGAGCTCTGGATGAAGCTCGCGCTGCACGAGATCAACGCGGCAGTCCGCTCGATCCGCGACGACCGGCTGGAACCCGCATTCAAGATGCTGACGCGCGTCGCCCGCATTTTCGAGCAGCTGAACAGCGCCTGGGACGTGCTGCGCACGATGACCCCCAGCGAATACACCACGTTCCGCGAATCGCTCGGCCAATCCTCCGGCTTCCAGTCGTGGCAGTACCGGGCGATCGAGTTCCTCGCCGGCAACCGCAATGTCGCGATGCTCGGGCCGCATGCGCACCGCCCCGACATCATGGAAAAGCTGGAAGCGATCCTTGCCGCGCCGTCGCTCTACGACGAGGCGATCCGGCTTCTTTCGCGCAACGGCTTCGATGTCGGCGCCGAAGCAGACAAGACCGATTGGCGCGAGACGCGCACCGAAAGCGACAAGGTCTTTGCTGCCTGGCAGACCGTCTACCGCGATCCGGAGCGCTACTGGATGCTCTATGAGCTCGCCGAGAAGCTGGTCGATTTCGAGGACTATTTCCGCCGCTGGCGCTTCAACCACGTTACGACGGTCGAGCGCATCATCGGCATGAAACGCGGAACCGGGGGAACATCCGGCGCGTCCTATCTGAAAAAGATGCTCGAAGTGGAACTTTTCCCGGAGCTCTGGCACGTGCGCACGGGTCTCTGATAGAACACAACCCAAAAGGGAACCAACACGAGGAGAACAGCATGAACCGCATTCTGGCCGCGAGCCTACTTGGACTTTCGCTTGCGACATCGAGCCTTGCCCATGCCGAACCGGTGAAGATCGGCGTCATCACCACGCTTTCAGGCGGCGGCGCCGGCCTGGGCATCGATATGCGCGACGCGTTCACGCTGGCGATCAAGCAGTCGGGCAACAAGGACGTGGAACTGGTGATCGAGGACGATGCCCAGAAGCCGGAACTTGCGGTACAGATCGCCGAGAAGATGATCCAGGGCGACAAGGTCGACCTGATGACGGGCATCATCTGGTCGAACCTCGCAATGGCCGTCGTGCCGAACACGGTCGCGCAGGATGTGATCTATCTCTCGCCGAACGCGGGTCCGTCAGCGCTTGCCGGTGCGAACTGCAATCCGAACTATTTCAACGTCGCCTACCAGAACGACAATTTCCATGAGGCGATGGGGCAATACGCCAACAAGGACTACAAGAACGCCTTCATCCTGGCGCCCAACTATCCGGCCGGCAAGGACGCGCTGACCGGCTTCAAGCGCTACTACAAGGGTGCGCTTGCCGGCGAGATCTACACGCAGGTCGGCCAGACGGACTATGCCGCCGAGATCGCCCAGATCCGCGCCTCGGGCGCCGACAGCGTCTACTTCTTCCTGCCCGGCGGCATGGGCATCGCCTTCATGAAGCAATATGCCCAGTCGGGCGTGAACATCCCGGTCATGGGCCCCGGCTTCTCCTTCAGCCAGGATGTTCTGCCGGCGATCGGCGATGCAGCGCTTGGCGTCAAGAACTCGGCGACCTGGTCGAAGGACCTCGACAACGAGGCCAACAAGAAGTTCGTCGAAGCCTTCAAGGCCGAGTACAAGCGCCTGCCTTCGATCTACGCGGCACAGAGCTGGGATACGGCCAACCTGATCCTCGCCGCGCTTTCCAAGGCAAGCGTCAAGGACAAGGACGCCTTCCGCGCAGCACTCAAGGCGGCCGACTTCCAGTCGGTGCGCGGCAAGTTCGTCTTCAACAACAACAACCACCCGATCCAGAACATCTACGTTCGCGAGGTGGTGAAGGAAGCCGACGGCGTGCTCACCAACAAGATCATCGCCACCGCCTTCGAAGACCACAAGGACGCCTACGCCGACAAGTGCAGCATGTAGTGCTTGACACCCGTCACCCGGATGCCCGGCTCCGATGCCGGCATCCGGTCGATGATCCATGTCCTCCTGACATCAAGCTTGGACCGGTCTCTTGTTCACCGCACTTCTGATCGAACAACTGCTCAACGGGCTCCAGCTCGGTGTTATGCTGTTTCTGATGGCCGCCGGCCTGACGCTGATCTTCGGCGTCATGGGCCTCATCAACCTGGCGCACGGCTCGCTCTACATGATCGGCGCGTTCGCCTGCGCGACGGTCGCAACCGCCACCGGCTCCTTCTGGATCGGGCTGATCGCGAGCCTTGCGGCCGCCGCCGGCGTCGGCGCGATCATCGAGGTCGCCGTCATCCGCAGGCTCTATGATCGCGATCATCTCGATCAGGTGCTCGCCACCTTCGCGCTGATCCTGATCCTGTCTGAAGGTGCGCGCTGGCTGTTCGGCTCGTTCCCGCTCTATCTCGACATTCCGCCCATGCTGCAGGGCGCGGTGCCGCTTCCGGGCGGCGGCCAGTACCAGCTCTACCGCTTGGCGATCATCGGCGTTGGTATCGCCGTCGCCATCGGCCTCTATCTCCTGATCTCGCGCACCCGGCTCGGCATGCGCATCCGGGCGGGCGAGTCCGATCGCGAGATGATCGGGGCTCTCGGCGTCGACATCGGCACGCTCTATACGGTCGTCTTCGCACTCGGTGCGGCGCTTGCCGGACTTGCCGGCGCACTGGTGGGCGCGTTGCAATCGGTGCAGGTCGGCATGGGCGAACCGGTGCTCATCCTCGCCTTCGTCGTCATCGTCATAGGCGGTATCGGTTCGATCAAAGGAGCGCTGGTCGGCGCCATCATCGTTGGCGTCGTCGACACGATGGGCCGTTTCCTGCTTCCCTCCCTGCTGGCACTCACCATGCCCGCCTCACAGGCAACCACGATCGGTGCTGCTCTCGCCTCGATGCTGATCTATGTCGTCATGGCCCTCATCCTCGCCTTCAGGCCGAGCGGCTTGTTTGCAGCGCAGTCGTGAGGCCAAGATGACCCGCGAAACCACCATCAACCTGCTGCTTGCCCTTCTGCTTCTCGGCACGCCGATCCTCGCCGTAAGTTTGGGCGAACCCTTCTACGTGACGCTCGCAACCCGCATCGCGGTGCTGGCCCTTGCCGCCGTCGGCCTCAATCTGGCGCTCGGGCTCGGTGGGCTGCTCTCCTTCGGCCACGCAGCTTTCTTCGGCCTCGGTGGCTACGTCGCCGGCATACTTGCGACCCACGCTTTCAATGCAGAGCCGCTCTTTGCCGGCATCTCGGCGACGACATCGATGCCGATCATCTGGATTACGGCGATCGCGGTCGCCGGTCTCATCGCGTTGCCCATCGGCGCGATCAGCTTGCGCACGTCGGGCGTCTATTTCATCATGATCACCCTCGCCTTCGCGCAGATGATCTACTATTTCGCGATCTCCTGGCCGGCCTATGGCGGCGAGGACGGCCTGTCGCTGTCGATGCGCAACACCTTTCCCGGCGTCAACACCGCCAAGCCCCTGCCCTATTTCCTGATCTGCTACGCGGCCCTGATGGCGGCGCTGCTTCTGTTTCGCGTGGTCGAGGGTTCACGCTTCGGCAGCGCCCTGCAGGCGGCGAGACAGAACGGCACACGCCTTGCCGCAGTCGGCATCGCACCTTTCAACATCCGGCTCGTCGCCTTTGCCGTCTCGGCGATGATCACCGGCTTTGCCGGCGCGCTCTATGCCGACCTCAACCGCTTTGTCGGCCCCTCGATGCTCTCCTGGCACATGTCGGGCGAACTGATCGTGCTGATCATCCTCGGCGGCAAGGGCCGGCTGTTCGGACCTGTCGCCGGCGCAATGATCTTCGTCTTCTTCGAATATGTGCTCGGCGGCATCACCGAGCGCTGGCAGTTCTTCCTCGGCCTCATCCTGCTCGGCATCGTGCTCTTTGCCCGCGGCGGGCTGCTGGGGCTCCTCTCCGGAAAGCCGCGCCATGTCTGAGCCCGTTCTCGAAATCCGCGACCTCAGAAAATCCTTCGGCGCGCTGAAAGCGACCGACGGCGTCAGCCTTGAGCTTCGCCCCGGCCAGATCCATGCGCTGATCGGCCCGAACGGCGCCGGCAAAAGCACGCTGATCCACCAGATCGCCGGCTCGCTCAAGGCCGACAGCGGCACCATCCGCTTTCTCGGCCAGGATATCGGCGGGCTCGACATGGCCGCCCGCGCAAGGCTCGGCCTTGCCCGCAGCTTCCAGATCTCGTCGCTGGCGCAGGAATTCTCGGCCCTTCGCAACGTCATGCTGGCAGTGCAGGCGCGACAGGGCAGCAGCTTCCACTTCTTCCGCCAGGTCAACAGCGACAAGAACCTGATCGAACCGGCGATGGCGATGCTGGAGCGTGTCGATCTTGCCGCGCGTGCCCATGTGCCGGCCGCAGAACTCTCGCACGGCGAACGCCGGCAACTTGAAATCGCCATCGCGCTGGCGTTGTCGCCGAAGGCCTTTCTGTTCGACGAGCCGATGGCCGGCATGGGACCGGAGGGTTCAAAACGGCTGACTTCGTTCCTCGACGGCCTGCGTTACGAAGCGCCGATGCTCCTGGTGGAGCACGACATGGACGCGGTCTTTGCGCTGGCGGACCGCATCTCGGTGCTGGTCTACGGCCGCATTATCGCGTCAGGCACAGTCGATGAAATCCGCAGCGATCCGGATGTGCGCCGGGCCTATCTGGGAGAAGCCGCGTGAGCCTGCTCGAACTCAAAGGTCTCGAAACCTTCTACGGCGCTTCCCAGGCGCTCTTCGGCGTCAACCTCGATGTACGCGAGGGGGAGGTCGTCGCGCTCATGGGCCGCAACGGCATGGGCAAGACGACGACGATCAATTCGATCCTCGGCCTCGTGCGGCCGCGCTCAGGCGCCATCTCCTTCGCCGGCAAGGCGATCTCCGGCCTGCGGCCGCACCGGATTGCAAGGCTCGGCCTCGGTCTCGTGCCTGAAGGGCGGCGCTGCTTTCCCAATCTGACCGTCATGGAGAACCTCGTTGCCACCGCCCGCGGCAACGAATGGACCTTCGAGAAAGTGACCACACTCTTCCCCCGCCTCGGCGAACGACGTGATCAGTATGCCAACACGCTTTCGGGCGGCGAGCAGCAGATGCTGGCGATCGGCCGGGCCTTGATGACCAATCCCAGCCTGCTCATTCTCGATGAGGCAACGGAAGGGCTGGCGCCGGTCATTCGCCAGGACATTTGGTCGGCGATCCGCACGCTGAAGGCAGCGGGGCAATCGATCCTCGTCGTCGACAAGACGCTTTCGGAACTGCTGCCCGTTGCCGACCGCTGCTTCGTCCTGGAAAAGGGCGCGACCGTCTTTGAGGGCGCTCCAGCCACGCTGACGCCAGAACTTCAGGACCGCTATCTCGGCGTTTGATCTGTCGCTCAAGCCGAGGGAATGCCGCCACCGAGCACGGTGGAATAGGCCGCGGCATCGATGTTGCCGCCCGAGATAACGCAGACGATGTTTCCCTTGAGATCCGGCCGGGCGATTGCGGCAGCGAGCGAGGCAGCCCCGGCTCCCTCAGCGACGACCTTTGCCTTCTTGAAGAGCAGCCGCATCGCGTCGCACACCTCTCCCGGGCTGACGGCAATCGCCCCGTCGATCAGCTCCCGCGCCACCGGCCAAAGCTGCGGCACCAGCGACGGCGCGCCGATGCTCTTGATAAAGGACGGGCGGGTTTCGATCGTTACGATTTGGCCAGCGGCAAGGGCCGCCGAAACCGGGGCTGCGCTGTCATCTTCGACCGCAAAGACACGGCAGCGGTCGGAAGCGGCCTTAAGAGCGCTGGCCACCCCGGTGGTCATGCTGCCGCCGCCATAAGGATTAAGCACGACATCGACGTCAGGCAGATCCTCGATGATCTCCATGCCGATGGAGCCGTTGCCGGCCAGCACCGCCTGATCGATCACCGGATTGATCAACAGCTCCGGCGCATCCGGATGATCGACGTCCGTGATGTAGTCCCACCAAGTCTCGGCACTGACGAAACGTACTTCGCCGCCGAGCGCGCGCACACCGTCGATCTTGGTCTGGGGTGCGCCGCGATACATGTAGGCAACCATGGGCACCCCGACGAGGCGTGCCGCCCAGGCCATGCCGTAGGCCATATTGCCGGAACTGGTGACTGCGACGCCCTTTGCGAGCTCGGCGGGATTACGCGACAGCATGGCGTTCAAGGCGGGGCGAAGCTTGAAGGCGCCAATTGGAGAAAGCGTCTCCAGCTTCAGGAAGATCTGGCGATCCGGAAACCCAAGATCGAGCCTGACCAACGGCGTGCGCGCGAAATGCGGCGCGATGCGTTTACGAGCATCGGCGATTTCGTCCGGGGTCGGGCGGTGTGGCGCGGTCATTGCTTAAATCCCCCGTTAGCCGTCCTCTCGCCACAGGGCACAATGGCTCTGAACAAGCCCGCTGCGGGACGGCGACCTCGGCATGCGTCTGGAGAGGAAGCAGCGGACGAAAGGCCGCCCGCTGCACTTTGGTGCCATCAATCAGGTCACGGCCGCACGGACCGCGAAGCGCGCATCCTGCCATGCACCGGTCTTGAGGATGTCTTCCAGGATTTCGACCGCCTGCCAGACGTCGGCATAGCTGACATAGAGCGGCGTAAAGCCGAAACGCATCGTCGTCGGTGCACGGAAATCGCCGATGACGCCGCGGGCAATGAGCGCCTGCATGATTTCGTAGGCGTTCGGGTGCTTGAACGACACCTGGCTTCCACGCTTCGTCCCATCGCGTGGGCTTTCGAGTTCCAGCCCAAATGCACCGCATTTCGCCTCGACCAGCGCGATGAAGAGATCCGTGAGGCCGATGCTCTTTTCGCGCAGCGCCTTCATGTCGACCTCGTCCCAGACGTCGAGCGCGCCCTTCAGCGCCCGCAGCGACAGGATCGGCTGCGTTCCACAGAGGAAACGTCGAATACCCTCGCCGGCTGCATAGTGCTTCTCGAAGGCGAAGGGACGAGCGTGGCCCCACCAGCCGGTGAGCGGCTGGCGGATATCGCCGTGGTGGCGGGTGGCAGCATAGATGAAGGCGGGGGCGCCGGGGCCACCGTTCAGGTACTTGTAGGTGCAGCCGACGGCGAAATCGACATTTGCGCCATCGAGATCAACCGGCAGTGCGCCGGCCGTATGGCAGAGATCCCAGATGACCAGCGCTCCGTGTTCGTGCGCCTTGCGGGTCAGCGCCGCCATGTCGCGCAGCTCGCCGGACTTGTAGTTGACGTGGTTGACCAGAACCACGGCGACGCTGCCATCGATCAGGTCCTCGATCTCGGGCGCATCGACCCCTTCGAGCCGAAGCGAGGCGCCGGGACGCGTCGAGACCACGCCTTCGGCCATGTAGAGGTCGGTCGGGAAACTGCCGCCTTCGCTGACAATCACCGACCGATCGGGCCGCAAGGCCATCGCCGCATGGAGGGCCTTGTAGATGTTGATCGACGTCGTGTCGCAGACGACGGTCTGGCCGGCGGCCGCCCCGATCAACCGCCCGACCCGGTCGCCGAGGGTCAGCGGCATCTCGAACCAGCCGGCCGTATTCCAGCTGCGGATGAGGTCCTGCCCCCATTCCTCGGTCGCGGCCTTGCGAAGCTCGTCGAAGGCGGCGGTCGAGGCGACGCCGAGCGAGTTGCCGTCGAGATAGATGAGACCCGGCGGCAGGATGAAACGCTCACGCATGGAGCTCAGCACATCGGCCGCATCCATGGCCTTTATCGCGGCAAGACCAGGAACTGCATTCATGAAGTTGGTCCTCATTTATTCGCGAACGGTTTCGCGGGCGGGCGCGGGGCCGCGGCTTCGCTTGAGGCTCGGAAGAGCCAGCATGGCCAGAACGAACAGGCCGGTCGCAAGTTTCAGGTCCGGCGGCGGCATGCCGGCGGCCAAGCAGAAGGAGACGAGCTGGTAGTAGACGATCGCACCAACGAACGGCGCGGCGAGCTGACGCGCCACGCTCTGCTTGCCGACGATCGCCTCGCCGATCATCAGCGCCGCAAGGCCGTTGATCAGGATGCCGAGGCCCATGTTGACGTCGGCAAAGCCCTGCGACTGCACCATCAAAGCACCGCCGGCGGCCGAAAACGCGCCCGCAAGCCCGACGCCGCCAATCGTCGCCATCCAGACATTGATGCCTTGGGCTTCGGCCATATCGGGATTGGCGCCGACGGCGCGAACGGCCGTGCCCTTCTCCGTTCGGAAGAAGTGATAGAGCAGGAAGAAGACGATGAGCGCGATCAGCCCGGCGACGACGATCTTGCTTGCCGGGAAGCCCGGCTGCAGCCCCGGCGCCCAGTCGAACACCGTCGGCGCACCGAAAACGGAGAGGTTCGAGCGGCCCATGATCCTGAGGTTGATCGAATAGAGCATCGTCATCATCAGGATACCGGCAAGCAGCGTGTGGATCCGGAACCGCAGATGGATGAAGGCCGTACAGCAGCCGGCAACGAAGCCAGCGAGAAGCGCGATGGCAATCGCCGCAAGCGGCGACATACCGGCCGCCATCAGCACGCCGCAGACGCAGCCGCCGAGCGGGAACGCGCCTTCGCTGGTCAGGTCCGGAAAGCTCAGCATGCGGAACGGGATCATGATCCCGAGCACGACGAAGGCGAGGATCAGGCTCTGCGCGAGCGTGACGGGAACGAGCGAGATGAAGCTCGCGACGGTGTTTTGAAGAATATCCATGATCGTCAGCTCGCCAGGAACATGCGGTCGGTTTTGACGGAGAAGTGGCCGATCAGATCCGGCACGGTCGTCTGCGCCTTTTCCTTGCCGTCGATTTCGAGGCGGACGCGCCCGGCATCGAGCATGATGACCTTGTGACCGAAGTCGACGGCATGCTGCATGTTGTGCGTCACCATCAGCGTTGTCAGCTTCAGGGCTTCGACCGCACGGATTGTCGCCTGCATGACGATATCGGCTGTACGCGGATCAAGTGCTGCGGTGTGTTCGTCGAGCAGCAGCAGTTCCGGCTCACCGCCGACCGCCATGATCAGGGACAGCGATTGCCGCTGGCCGCCGGAAAGCAGCTCCACGCGCGTGTCGAGGCGGTTCTCGAGGCCTAGCCCCAGGAGCGACAGGCGTTCCCTGTAGGTGGCGAGCCGCGTCGCATTCAGCCCGCGCCGCAGCGTGCGTTTGTTGCTGCGCAGTTCGGCAAGCAACATATTTTCCGCCACCGTCATGCTGGCGGCGGTGCCGCGCATCGGGTCTTGGAAGACGCGAGCAAGCCGCATCGCGCGCTTGTGCACGGGCGTCGCCGTCACGTCGTCGCCATTGATGACGATCTGGCCACTATCGAGCACCAATGCACCAGAGATGGCGTTGAGCATGCTGCTCTTGCCGGCGCCATTCGAGCCGATGACGACGCCGAATTCGCCCGTAGCAAGGCCGAGATTGAGGCCGTCGAGCGCGACCTTTTCGTCCGCCTGCCCCTTGTAGAAGACTTTGCGGGCCGATCTGATTTCCAGCATTGGCTCCCCCTAACCATGGAGTGACGGCGCCCTTGGCGCCGCCACTGTTGAGACCAACTGGAAATCAGTCGACGACGCAGTTGCACTCGCTGGCGAGTGCTGCCGGCACTTCGATGCCGAAGGCGGCCGCAGCCTTCTTCGAGATCAGCGGTGCGTGATCTTCATAGGCCGGGCGCGACGGCGCGATGGTCTTCGGGTCTGCACCCTTCAGGATCTGCGCGGCGATCTTGCCGGCATTGACGCCGACCTGCTCGTAGTTGACGGCAAAGCTTGCCGGCACGACGCCGTCACGCACGGCACCGTCGTCGGAGTTGACGATCGGGATCTGTGCTTGGCGCGCGGCTGCCGAAACGGCGCCGATCGCCGGCTGCAGCAGGTTGGATGCCGGCGTATAAATCACGTCGGCCTTGCCGGCGAAGGAGGCGATGCGCTGCTGGATGTCGTTGACGTTGTCGACGCCGACCTCCACGACCTCGAAGCCTGCAGCAGGGGCTGCTTCCTTGATCTTGTCGAGCAGTGCCTGGTCGTTCGCCTCACCCGGATTATAGGGCACGCCGAAACGCTTGGCGTTCGGCAGCAGCTTGTGCGTGAAGGCCATGACGGCGGTCACGTCCTGAAGGTCGGTCGCACCGGTCATGCCGTCGTCGCCCGCCTCCCAGGACGGAACGAGCTTGGCGGCCACCGGATCGGTGACGGCGGAGAAAACCACCGGAATGCCGGAGCCGGCGAGCGCCTTCTTGGCGATCTGCGAGACGGGCGTGGTGATCGTGTAGACCAGCTTCGGCTGTTCGGCCTGCAGCTTGGCGATCATCTGCGGAACCAGCGAGGCATCGAAATTGGTGTGGCTCTCGGTGTAGACGACATCCTTGCCTTCGACGAAGCCGTTTTCGGCCAGCGCCTTCTTGAAGCCGGCGATCGACGCATTCAATTGCGGATGTTCGCCGAAATTGGCAATGCCGATGCGGATCGGATCGGCGGCAGCCACGCCCAGTCCCCATGCCATTGCGCCGGCGACGACCAATCCCGAAAGCCAAGTGCTCTTAAGCATGCTCATACATCCCTCCCAGAATTTGACGAGCGTTACCGCCCTCCTCGGCGGCGTGCGGGGATGATGGCGAGGGTCGGAGTTCTTGTCAAACAAATATATATATTTTCATCTTCAGCGCGGAACTATATATATTTGTATCGATCCGACGCGGGCGTTAAGGGAACTTGATGCAAGACCACGAACAGTCGACCAAAACCGAATCGGCCTACCGGCTGCTCCGTCGCGACATCCTTGCGACGCGGCTCCAACCTGGTGCGCCGATGAAGCTGAGCGCGCTGCGTGAAAGTTATGGCATCGGCTGGACGCCGCTCCGCGAGGCGCTGTCGCGGCTGGAGGCAGAGGGGCTGGTCACGGCGATCAGTAACCGCGGCTTTGCGGTCGCGCCGGTTTCACGCGACGCGCTCGACGATCTCACCAAGGCGCGACAGGTCGTCGAAATTCCGCTGCTGATCGAGTCGATCGAAAATGGCGACAGCGCCTGGGAGTCCGCCGTCGTCACCGCCCACTATCGTTTGTCCCGCTGCAAGATCGCCGTCGAAAACGTCACCGAAAGCGAGATCGACGAGTGGGACGAGAAACACGCCGCCTTTCACACAGCCCTGATCGGCGCTGCAAGATCGAGCTGGCTTTCCCGCTTCCAGGCGACGATCTCCGACCAGCTCCGCCGCCACCATCGTTTCCTCAGTCTCGCGCCCACGTTGCGTGCTGCCGCCGGGATGAGCGAGGGCTACGAGGAAGCAGTCGCGGCCCTTGAGGACGCAATGGCGATCGAGCACCATACGGAACTGATGGAGGCCGCACTCGACCGCGATGTCGAGCGCGCCCGCAAGCTGATGACCGACCACATCGGCTTTACCGTCAATGTCTACGACCAGTCCGAAGATGGCGGCCGTACCGCACCGCCGTTGCCGCGGCATGCGGCCAAATGACGACGCGTGACAGCCTGTCCAAGAGCCGGAAACCTCTCTAAAAGCAAAGAGACAAGGAAGTGCCTGCCTTCTTGGCGCAGGATAGGAAGCGGACGTTTGCAATGATGGGTGAAGACAAGTTCGATACTTCGCCGGATTGGGTGGATGGCGAGACCAAGGCGCTCGAAGCGCCGGGCGATCACCGCGCCGAGCTCAGGCTATGGCTGCGCCTGCTGACCTGCTCGACCCTGGTCGAGAGCGAGATCCGCCGCCGACTGCGGGAAGAATACGATTCGACCCTGCCGCGCTTCGACCTGATGGCTCAGCTCGAGCGCGCTCCTGACGGCATGGTGCTTGGCGAAGTCTCGAAGCGCATGATGGTTTCGCCAGGCAACATCACGGTTCTGGTGGAACGCCTGACCGAAAGCGGCCACATCAGCCGCACGACGCTTCCGACGGATCGGCGCGTGCAGGTCATCGCGCTAACGCCCTTTGGCCGCGCCGAATTCGAGAAGATGGCGGCAACGCATGCCGACTGGATCTCCGACCTCTTTGCCGGCGTTTCGCCGCAGGACGGTGGCGTGCTGATGGATGAACTGGCCAAACTCAAGCGCTCGATCATCGCCGCACTGGCGCGCAATTCCTGAAGCCCACCCCTTCCCCCTTTTGCCAGGATCTGAAACGGCGCGACGGCCGCGCGCCGTCCTCTGACCGCGCATACACACGTCGCATCCGGTCAAAACAATTTTAAGCTTGAAATTTCTCTGGAACGAGTCCACCTTGTTTCCAGCAGTCCGGGATGACGGCCAACGGCATCTCGACGGCGACACGCGCAGCCGGAGCTCGGGAGGAGAACCATATGCGGATCGTCTGTATCGGTGGCGGGCCCGCGGGCCTCTATTTTGCGCTGCTGATGAAGCGCCAGCACCCGGAGCACCACGTTACCGTGGTCGAGCGGAACCGCGCCTTCGACACTTTCGGCTGGGGCGTCGTCTTCTCCGACGCGACCATGCAATCGATGCGCCAGTGGGATCCGGAGACTGCCGAGGCGATCGAGGTTTCCTTCAACCATTGGGACGATATCGAGCTGGTCTTCAAGGGCCGCAAGATCAGGACGACCGGCCACGGCTTCGTCGGCATCGGCCGCAAGAAGATGCTCAACATCCTCCAGGAGCGCTGCCTAGAGCTCGGCGTCGAACTGCTGTTCGAGCAGGACGTCGAGAGCGACGAGCAGTTCGGCGACGCCGATCTGATCATCGCCTCCGACGGCGTCAACTCAAGGATCCGCAACAAATACGCCGACGTCTTCAAGCCGGACATGGTGATCCGGCCGAACCGCTATGTCTGGCTCGGCACGGACAAGAAGTTCGACGCCTTCACCTTCGATTTCCAGCGCACCGAACATGGCTGGTTCCAGGCGCATATCTACCGCTTCGACGAGAACACCTCGACCTTCATCGTCGAAACGACCGACGACGTCTTCAAGGCCCATGGCCTCGACCAGATGGACCAGGACCAGTCGATCGCGTTCTGCGAGAAGCTGTTCGCCGGGACACTTGACGGCCACAAGCTGATGACCAATGCGCGGCACTTGCGCGGTTCCGCCTGGCTGAACTTCGGCCGGCTGATCTGCGAGAAGTGGAGCCATTTCAATGGCCGCAGCCATGTCGTGCTGATGGGCGACAGCGCCCACACGGCCCATTTCGCCATCGGCTCAGGCACCAAGCTTGCGATCGACGACGCGATCGAACTGACCCGCCAGTTCGACATTCTCGGCCACGACAAGGCGAACATTCCCGCGGTGCTCTCGGCTTATGAGGAGGTGCGCCGCGTCGACGTCGCCCGCATCCAGAACGCGGCCCGCAACGCCATGGAATGGTTCGAAGTGGTCGGCACGCGCTATGCCGACACCCTGGAGCCCGAGCAGTTCATGTATTCGATGCTGACCCGCTCCCAGCGCATCAGCCACGAGAACCTTCGCCTGCGCGACAAGGACTGGCTCGAAGGTTTCGAACGCTGGTTTGCCGAACGCGCTGGTGTCGAGCCGGCGGCGAACGGGGCGGTTCCGCCGCCGATGTTCACGCCGTTCAAGCTTCGCGGCCTGACACTGAAGAACCGCATCGTGGTTTCGCCGATGGCGATGTATTCGGCGACCGACGGCGTGCCGAACGATTTTCATCTCGTCCATCTCGGCGCGCGCGCCATGGGCGGCGCGGCCCTCGTCTTCCCGGAAATGACCTGCGTGTCGGCCGACGCCCGTATTACGCCCGGATGCCTGGGGCTCTGGAACGACGAGCAGGCCCAGGCCTTCAAGCGCATCGTCGACTTCGTGCACCAGCAGACGCCCGCCAAGATCGGCATCCAGCTCGGCCATGCCGGGCGCAAGGGTGCGACGAGGGTCGCCTGGGAGGGGATCGACCAGCCCTTGGCTGAAGGCGGCTGGCCGCTCATCTCCGCATCCGCCCTGCCCTACCTCAAGCATTCGGATACACCGCGTGAAATGACGCGGCAGGATATGGACCGGGTCATCGCCGATTTCGTGCACGCCACCGAACGGGCCCGCGACCTCGGCTTCGATATTCTCGAACTGCACGTGGCGCACGGCTACCTGCTGTCGAGCTTCCTGTCGCCGCTCACCAATCTGCGCACCGACGACTATGGCGGCGATCACGCCGCCCGCGCCCGCTTCCCGCTCGAAGTGTTCAACGCCGTCCGTAAGGTCTGGCCCGAGGACAGACCGATGTCGGTGCGCCTGTCGACCCATGACTGGCACGAGGGCGGCAACACGCCCGAGGACGCGGCAATTTTCGCCCGCCTGTTCAAGGAAGCCGGCGCCGACATGATCGACTGCTCCTCCGGCCAGGTGGTGAAGGAGGAAAAGCCGGTTTATGGCCGGCTGTTCCAGACGCCGTTTTCCGACAAGATCCGCAACGAGATCCAGGTTCCGACCATTGCCGTCGGGGCGATTTCCGAGGCCGACCACGCCAATTCGATCATTGCCGCCGGTCGCGCCGATCTCTGCGCGATTGCCCGTCCGCATCTGGCCGACCCGTCCTTCGTCATGCATGAGGCGGCGAAGATCGGCTACGAGGAGCAGCCCTGGCCGAAACAGTACCATTCGGCACGGGCACAGTACGTGAACAACCTGGCGCGCGCCGCAACGACGGCGGGCAAGCCATGACCAAGAGACACGCCCTCATCACCGGTGCGGGAAGCGGTATCGGCAAGGCGATCGCGCTGGCGCTTGCCGCCGACGGCCATCTCGTCAGCCTCGCCGGCCGGCGCGCAGCACCGCTTGAAGCCGTGCAGAGCGAAATCTTTGCTTCCGGCGGAGAGGCGCTTGTCCGTAACGGCTTCGATGTGACCGACCCCGAGGCGGTCGAGCGTGGTATTTCGGCCGCGATCGCGGAAGCCGGAGACATCGCCGTTCTCGTCAATTGCGCGGGGGAAGCACCCTCGGCACCGTTCGAAAAGACCGACTTCGCGCTATGGCAGCGGGTGCTTTCCATCAACCTCACCGGCGTCTATCTGGTGACGCAGGCAGCGCTTGCTTCCTTGCGGCGGGCCGGCAACGGCCGGATCGTCAACGTCGCGAGCACCGCGGGCCTCACCGGGTATGCCTATGTGTCGGCCTATTGCGCATCGAAGCACGGCGTCGTCGGCCTGACGCGCGCACTGGCGCTTGAGCTTGCCCGCAGCGACGTCACTGTGAACGCCGTCTGCCCCGGCTTCACCGACACGCCGTTGATCGACGGCGCGCTCGACACGATCAGCGAAAAGACCGGCCGCTCGCGCGAGGAAGCCCGCGCCAGCCTTGCCCGTTCCAACCCACAGGGGCGCCTGGTGACGCCGGACGAAGTCGCCCACACGGTCTCCTGGCTGGTGTCGGAAAAGGCGACCGCAATCACCGGCCAGGCGATCGCTGTCGCCGGCGGCGAAGTTCTCGGAGGATAGAGATGACAAACCCGATGCAGGCCAAGAAGCGCGCCTTCAAGGACCACAAGGCCAGGCACTTCCTGTTCGAAACGGATGCCGACGGGCGCGTCGCCACGATCACCCTCAACCGTCCGGAAAAAAAGAACCCGCTGACCTTCGAAAGCTACGAGGAGCTCTGCGATCTTTTCCGCTCGCTTGCCCGCGCCAGCGACGTGCGCGCCGTGGTGCTGGCCGGCGCCGGTGACAACTTTTCTTCCGGCGGCGACGTCTTCGAGATCATCGAGCCGCTGACGCGCATGCCGATGCCCGATCTTCTGGATTTCACCCGCATGACCGGCGAACTGGTGCGTCAGATCCGCGCCTGCCCGCAGCCGGTGATAGCAGCGGTCGACGGCATCTGCGCCGGCGCTGGCGCCATTCTGGCCATGGCCTCGGACTTCCGTGTGGCAACTCCGGAGGCGAAGACAGCCTTTCTCTTTACCCGCGTCGGGCTGGCCGGCGCCGACATGGGCGCGTGCGGCATTCTTCCCCGCATCATCGGCCAAGGCCGCGCTGCCGAGCTGCTCTTCACCGGCCGCGTCATGACCGCAACGGAAGGCAATGCCTGGGGCTTCTACAATGCCCTGCACGAGCGTCCGTCGCTGCTTACCGAAGCCCAGAAATTCGCACGCAATATCGCCGACGGTCCCTGGTTTGCCCATGCGATGACCAAGAAGATGCTCGACCAGGAATGGGCGATGGGCATCGACCAATTGATCGAATCGGAAGCGCAGGCGCAGGCGATCTGCATGGCGACCGGCGACTTCCGCCGCGCCTTCGAGGCCTTTGCCGCCAAGGCGAAGCCGGAATTCAAGGGGAACTGAGCATGGGCTCCCCTGATACCGCCATAGGCGCACCGACCCGCGACCATCTCGACTGGCCGTTCTACGATGACAGCCACCGTGCGCTCGCTACGCAGCTCGATGCCTTCGTGGCCCGTGGCCGCCTCGGGGAAGTCGATCACACCGATGTCGATGCGGCCTGCAGGAAGCTGGTCGCAGCGCTCGGCGCTGCAGGCGTGCTTCGCCACTGCGTGCCAAAGACGTTCGGCGGCGTCAGCGAGGAGATCGACAGCCGGTCGCTGTGCCTCATCCGGGAAACGCTCGCCTACACGGACGGCCTTGCCGACTTCGCCTTTGCCATGCAGGGGCTCGGGACCGGCGCAATCAGCCTGTCCGGCTCCGAGGCGCTGAAGCAGGCCGTCCTGCCTAAGGTCGCCCGTGGCGATTGGATCGCTGCCTTTGCACTGTCTGAGCCTGAGGCCGGCTCGGATGTCGCGGCGATGGCGTGCGGCGCGCGGCGCGACGGCGATCACTTCGTGATCGACGGCGAAAAGACCTGGATTTCGAACGGCGGTATCGCCGACGTCTATACCGTCTTTGCGCGCACTGGCGAAGCACCCGGCACGCGCGGCATTTCGGCCTTCGTGGTCTTTGCCGATACGCCGGGCTTCACGATCGCCGAGCGCATCGAGACGATCGCGCCGCATCCGCTTGCCCGGCTCCGTTTTGACAATTGCCGCATCCCAGCCTCGCAACTTTTGGGCGCGCCTGGCGAAGGCTTCAAGATCGCCATGCGCACACTCGATATTTTCCGCCCTTCGGTGGCTGCCGCCGCGATCGGCTTCGCCCGCCGCGCGCTCGACGAAGCGGTGTCTCACGCGAAGAACCGCAAGATGTTCGGTGCGACCCTTGGCGATCTGCCGACCGCGCAAAGCACGCTCGGCGAGATGGCGACCGCTATTGACGCAGCAGCACTCCTAACCTGCCGCACCGCCTGGCAGCGCGACGTGCAGAAACGACCAACCACGCGGGAAGCAGCCATGGCGAAGATGACGGCGACAGAGAACGCGCAATGGGTGATCGACCAGGCGCTGCAGCTCTTTGGCGGCCGCGGCGTGCGCGTCGGCGAGATCACCGAGCGGCTTTATCGCGAGATCCGCGCGCTCAGGATCTACGAGGGCGCGACCGAGGTTCAAAAGCTGATCATCGGCCGCGAGCTGATGAAGAGCACGGGACGATAAGAGGGATGTCGAACATGCATGGTTCGAAAGCGTCATTCGACTGGCAGGATCCGTTCAACCTGGATGCGCAGTTGACCGAAGAAGAACGCATGGTACGGCACACGGCCCAAGGCTACGCCGAAGACCGGCTGGCCCCGCGCGTCCAGGAGGCCTTCCGCCACGAGAAGACCGACCCGTCGATCTTCGCCGAAATGGGTGAGCTTGGCCTGCTGGGTCCGATGGTGTCGGAGGAATACGGTGGCGCCGGCCTCAACTACGTTTCTTACGGCCTGATCGCCCGCGAGGTCGAGCGCATCGACAGCGGCTACCGCTCGATGATGAGCGTGCAGTCTTCGCTCGTCATCGTGCCGATCTATACCTTCGGCAGCGAAGCGCAGAAGCGCAAATACCTGCCGGGACTGATCGCCGGCAGCAAGATCGGCTGCTTCGGCCTGACCGAGCCCGACCACGGATCCGACCCGGGTTCGATGATCACGAAGGCCGCCAAGGTCGATGGCGGCTATCTGCTGTCGGGTTCCAAGACCTGGATCTCCAATGCGCCGATCGCCGATATCTTCGTCGTCTGGGCGAAGACGTCGGATGGTCTGATCCGCGGCTTCATCCTCGAAAAGGGATGGAAGGGCCTGAGCGCACCGGCGATCCACGGCAAGGTGGGACTTCGCGCCTCGATCACCGGCCAGATCGTCATGGACGAGGTCTTCGTGCCGGACGAAAACATGCTGCCTGAGGTGACCGGCCTCAAGGGCCCCTTCACCTGCCTCAACTCCGCGCGCTTCGGCATCGCCTGGGGCGCGCTCGGTGCAGCGGAATCCTGCTACGAGACGGCGCGGCAATACGTGATCGACCGCAAGCAGTTCGGCCGGCCGCTCGCCGCCAACCAGCTGATCCAGAAGAAGCTCGCGGACATGGTAACCGAGATCGCCCTTGGCCTGCAGGGCTGCCTGCGCCTCGGACGCATGAAGGATGAAGGCAATCCGCCGGTCGAGCTGACCTCGATCCTCAAGCGCAATTCCTGTGGCAAGGCACTGGAGATCGCCCGAACGGCGCGCGACATGCTCGGCGGCAACGGCATTTCCGACGAATTTCCGGTCGCCCGTCATCTCGTCAACCTCGAAGTGGTCAACACCTATGAGGGCACGCACGACATCCATGCGCTGATCCTTGGCCGTGCCATTACCGGCATCGCCGCCTTTGCCAACTGAGGTCCGGCATCGATGTTCAGGACCAAAAGACCGCTGCGCTTTGGAGACTGCGACCCCTCGGGGATCGCCTATTTCCCGTCCTACCTCAACATTCTCGTCGGGGTGACGGAGGACTTCTTTGCGTCTCTCGGTTTTCCCTGGAAGGCCATGAACGACGAGCGTCGGATCGGCGTGCCGACGGTACGGCTCGATCTCACTTTCTCTCGTCCGGGCTTTCAGGGCGACGAACTGGATTTCGCGCTGGCGGTGCGCGGCATTGGCCGATCGTCGCTCGACATGGAGCACACGGTCTCCGCGAGAGGCACCGTGCTCTGGACCGCGAAACAGCGGGTCGTTGCCACCTCGCTCGACACTCACGCTTCTTTTGCCTGGCCGGACGATATCCGCGCCGCGCTGACACAACATCTGGAGACCACCGATGCACACCATCCTGCAACCTGAAGGCTGGGCAAAGCCCATCGGCTATTCCAACGGCGTTTCGGCCAAGGGCCGCACCGTCTTCGTCGGGGGCCAGATCGGCTGGAATGCGCAGTCCGAGTTCGAAACCGACGATTTCGTCGAGCAGGTGCGCCAGACCCTGAAGAACGTCGTTGCCGTGCTTGCAGCCGGCGGCGCCGAACCGCAGCACATCACCACCATGACCTGGTACTTCACCGACAAGCAGGAATATGTCGGCAATCTGCGCGGAATCGGCCAGGCCTATCGCGAGACCATCGGCCGGCATTTCCCGGCGATGGCGGCGATGCAGGTGGTGTCGCTCGTCGAGGACCGCGCCAAGATCGAGATCCAGGCCACCGCCGTCGTCCCCGATTGAGGTTTGGCAGCATGGCCGAGATCCGATTTTCCGAGAGCGTGTCCGCCCGACTTCAGGATGGCGTTCTCGTCGCTACCATCGACAACCCGCCCGTCAACGCGCTCTCCGCGCATGTCCGGTCCGGCCTGACGGCGGCGCTCGATCATGTTGCCGAGCACCCGGCGATTGCGGGTCTCGTCATCACCGGTGCCGGCAACACCTTCATCGGCGGCGCGGATATCAGGGAGTTCGGCAAGCCGCCGATCGAACCGATCCTTCCCGAGGTGATCGAGCGCATCGAGACCTTCGGCAAGCCTGTCATCGCCGCCGCCAACGGCGCCGCCCTTGGCGGTGGCTGCGAGGTAGCGCTTGCTTGCCACGGCCGCATCGCCGGCGAGAAGGCATCGTTCGGCCTGCCCGAAGTCAAGCTCGGCCTGGTTCCGGGTGCCGGCGGCACGCAGCGTCTACCGCGCCTGATCGGCATGATCTCAGCGATCGATCTCATCGGAACCGGACGTGCCGTCAAGGCCGCCGAAGCCGTGACGCTTGGACTTGTCGACAGCCTTGCCGCCGATCCCGTCGCTGCTGCGCTGGCTTTCGTTCAAGAGCACGCTGGCAAGCCGCTCCGTCGGACCGGCATGACCGCAGTTCCGCCAGGGGGCGCCGAAGCCGTCGGCGCGGCGGAAGCGAAGGTTCTGGCGAAGGCCCGCGGCCAGGCGGCCCCCGCCGAGGCAATCCGTCTCGTCAAGGTAGCCGGCGAATTCGACCTCAAACAGGGACTGGCTGAGGAACGCGCGACCTTCTTGAGGCTTCGCGATTCCATGGAGTCCGCTGCCCTCAGGCATGTGTTCTTTGCCGAGCGCGCCGCCGGCAAGGTCAAGGGGCTCGATAAAGTTTCGCCTCGGCCGGTCGTCACCGTCGGCGTGGTCGGCACCGGGTTGATGGGGTCCGGCATCGCCGTCTCCGCCTTGACCTCCGGCTACCGCGTGGTCGCCTTGGAGCAGACGGAGGAAGCCGCAGCCGGTGGACGGGCGCGCATCACCGAGACGCTGGAGAAGACCGTGCGGGCCGGACGGCTGACCGCTAATGGGCGCGAAGAATGCCTGGCGCGGCTTCAGACGACGGCTGACGCCGCGGAGCTGGCGAAGGCTGAACTCGTCATCGAAGCGGTGTTCGACGACCTCACGGTCAAGACGGAGCTGTTTCAGAAGCTCGACGGCATTGTCGCCCCCGGCGCCATCCTCGCGACCAATACCAGTTATCTCGATCCCGATGCGATCGCGGCGGCTACCGGCGATCCCTCGCGCGTCGTGGGCCTGCATTTCTTTTCGCCCGCCAACGTGATGCGGCTCGTCGAAGTCGTGGATTGTGCCGAGACGGCGCCTGACGTGTTGGCAACGGCACTTACCTTCGTCAAACGCCTCGGCAAGCTGCCGGTCGTAACCGGCGTCACCGAAGGCTTCATCGGCAACCGCATCTTCTCAGCCTATCGCCGCGAAGCGGAGTTCATGCTGGAGGATGGAGCACTCCCGCACGAGATCGACGCCGCGCTCGAGGCCTATGGTTTTCCGATGGGAATCTTCGCCGTCAACGACATGGCCGGGCTCGATATCGCCTGGGCACGGCGCAAGCGACAGGCCGCGACCCGCGATCCTGCCGCACGCTATGTCGAAATTGCCGACAGGCTCTGCGAGGCCGGCCGTCTCGGCCGCAAGAGTGGCCGCGGCTGGTACGCCTATCCCGAGGGAGAGCGGACCGTCGACCCTGATGTCACGGCGGTGATCGAGGCGGCGCGCGCAGCCAAGGGCATCACGCCGCGCGCCTTCGCGGCAGGAGAGATCGTGCGCCGCCTGCTGAGCGCCATGGACGATGAAGGCAGGGCACTCCTGGCAGAAGGCATCGCGGCACGCCCCGGCGACATCGATCTGGTGATGATCAACGGCTACGGATTTCCCGCGCACAAGGGCGGGCCAATGTTCGCCGCCGGGCAAAGCAAAGGATAGATCTCATGGCTGAAGCCTACATTGTCGGCGGCGTGCGCACGCCCATCGGCCGCTACGGCGGCGCGCTGTCGAGCGCCCGTCCGGACGATCTGGCGGCCCATGTGATCCGCGCGGCGCTGGCGCGTGTCGCGTCCGTTCCGGCCGAGGCGATCAACGAGGTCGTGCTTGGCTGTGCCAACCAGGCGGGCGAGGACAATCGCAACGTCGCCCGCATGGCGGCATTGCTCGCTGGATTGCCGGAGGCCGTTGCCGGAACGACGATCAACCGCCTCTGTGGTTCCGGTCTGGACGCGGTCGGCTATGCCGCCCGGGCGATCCGGCTGGGCGAAGCCGAGATCATGGTCGCCGGTGGCGTCGAAAGCATGTCGCGCGCACCCTTCGTCATGCCGAAGGCGGAAGGCCCGTTCCAGCGCAGCACCGAGATCCACGACACAACGATCGGCTGGCGCTTCGTCAACCCGGTCATGAAACAACAATACGGCATCGACTCGATGCCGGAGACCGCCGAAAACGTCGCCGCCGAATTTTCCATCTCCCGCGAGGACCAGGACGGCTTTGCGCTGCGCAGCCAGGCGCGCGCAGCGGCAGCGCAAAAGGGCGGGCGTTTCGCCCGCGAGATCGCCCCCTATGCGATCAAGGGACGCAAGGGTGAAACGAGCCTCGTCGAACACGACGAACATCCGCGCGAGACGACGATCGAAAAGCTTGCGAGCCTACCGACGCCGTTCCGCGCCAATGGCACGGTGACCGCCGGCAATGCTTCCGGCGTCAACGATGGCGCCGCCGCACTCGTTCTCGCTTCGGCTGGTGCAGTCGAGCGTTACGGGCTTCAGCCCCTGGCCCGTGTCGACGGCATGGCAACGGTGGGTGTCGCGCCGCGCATCATGGGCATCGGCCCCGTCTTTTCCACGCGAAAGCTGCTGGAACGTTTTGGCCTTGGCATCGGCGACATCGATGTCGTCGAACTCAACGAAGCCTTCGCCGCACAGGCGCTCGCCTGCATGCGGCAGCTCGGCCTTGCCGACGATGCGCCTCATGTCAATCCGAACGGCGGCGCCATCGCGCTTGGTCATCCGCTCGGCATGTCCGGTGCACGCCTTGCGTTGACCGCCGCATTGGAGCTCGAAGCGCAGGGCGCGAGGCGTGCGATCGCCACCATGTGCATCGGCGTCGGACAGGGCATCTCCATGCTGCTGTCGCGGCCGTGACGCCGACCTCCCGAGAGCCTCCATTTCCAACGTCCGCCGGAGATGATCTTCGATGAGATCGAACGCCTGACAGCATCGGGCGGCGGATCCGATGGGTGTGCCCCTGACAAATCGCGTCTTGATATTGTCGGCGGAAGCGCCCAACTGATCCGCATCGCGCGCCTTTCGACTTTCTCCAGCGGCGCGTCCTCATTCGAAGCGATAGACGTCAATCTCCAAAGGTTCCCCCATGACCCAGTATCCGGATATCCTCCTTCACATCGACGGCACTTGGCGGCCGGCACGCGCGGGCAAGACCATTCCCGTCATCGACCCTGCCACCGAGGAGGCCATCGGCCATGTGGCGTGGGCGGAAATCGCGGATCTGGACGAAGCGCTGAGTGCTGCCCAGAAAGGCTTCCAGGTCTGGCGGTCGACCTCGGCATTCGACCGGGCAAAAGTCATGCGGACGGCAGCCGGTCTGCTTCGCGAGCGCGCCGGCGACATCGCCTGGCTGATGACGCGGGAACAGGGCAAGCCGCTTTCCCAGTCCAAGGGCGAAATCCTCAGCGCCGCCGAGATCATCGAATGGTTCGCCGAGGAAGGAAAGCGCGCCTATGGCCAGATCATCCCGCCGCGTGCGCCTGATGTCACCCAGATGACGGTCAAGCTGCCGGTCGGCCCGGTCGCTGCCTTCACACCCTGGAATTTCCCGATCAATCAGGTGGTGCGCAAGCTGTCCGCCGCGCTGACGACCGGCTGCTCGATCATCGTCAAGGCGCCCGAGGAAACGCCGGCCTCGCCGGCCGAACTGATCCGCTGCTTCGTCGATGCCGGCATTCCCGCTGGCGTCGTCAACCTGGTCTACGGCGTGCCGGCAGTGATCTCGGAGTATCTGATCTCCCATCCGGTGATCCGCAAGATGTCCTTCACCGGCTCGACACCGGTCGGCAAGATACTGGCATCCCTCGCCGGCCAGCACATGAAGCGCGCGACGATGGAACTCGGCGGCCATGCCCCGGTCATCGTCACCGAAGACGCCGACATTGAGCAGGCGGTCGCGATCATGTCCGGCAGCAAGTATCGCAATGCCGGGCAGGTGTGCGTGTCGCCGACCCGCTTCCTGGTGCAGGAACGGGTGGCGGACCAGTTCCTCGAAGGCTTCGTTGCCGCATCGAAAAAGATCAAGGTCGGCAATGGCCTGGAAGCCGGCATCGACATGGGACCGCTTGCCAATGAGCGGCGCATCCCGGCGATCGAAAGCCTGGTCGCCGATGCCGTCGAGCATGGCGGCCGGCTGGCAACCGGTGGCCATCGCATCGGCAATCGCGGCTATTTCTTCGAGCCGACGGTTCTTGCCGACGTGCCGCTCAGCGCCCGCATCATGAACGACGAACCCTTCGGCCCCGTTTCCATCATCAACCGCTTCGGCACTTTGGACGACGCGATCAACGAGGCCAACCGCCTGCCGTTCGGACTTGCGGCCTATGCCTTCACCGGTTCGGAAAGAAGCGCCCATCGCCTCGCCACCGAGGTCGAGAGCGGAATGATCTCGATCAACCATCTTGGCCTGGCGCTGCCAGAAGTCCCCTTCGGCGGCATCAAGGATTCCGGCTACGGCACCGAAGGCGGCTCCGAGGCGATCGAAGCCTATCTGGAAACCCGCTTCGTCACGCGCAAGAGCCTGTAATCGTTGCTTCTATGCCTCCCGTTCGCGCCTGATTGCACGGGCGGGAGGCAAGGCCCGCATAAGTAGCAACCGCAAGTTTACGTCCTCGTTACCAAATATGGCCACCATCCCCGCCAGGCATGATGCCGAGGGAGAGCAATGATGGGCTATGATTGGGATGGCGCGCGTGGCCGCCGCATGAAAATCGCGCGATTTGGCACGGCCGTTGCCCTGGCCGCCCTGCTGGTATCGGTCGCGGCACAGGTCGTGGCCCGGGCGATCTGAACGCGCCCTATCGATCTCTCCGCGTCGTCTCCGGAGGGATGTCTGCACATCGGTATGAAGCGGCGACCGGCGAAGGTCCGAAACCCGTTCCTGAGATTGCATTCTTGCGTTGCCCATCGGCCAGCGACCTGGTGATAGCCGGTGTGCCGGGTTTCCAGCGGCGATCGAAGCTGATACGTTCCATTTTTGTTCCGAGTCATCTGCCGAAAGCGATGGATCAGATCTCCGTGAACCGGAATCCGTGAAGTCTTTCAAAGACATGGACGGGAACAATTCGGAAATCTTGCTGAGAACGCCTGGACACGAATGAGCGCCGCCTATCTCGAAAAACTGAATGACCGCCAGCGCGAGGCGGTGGTGCATGGTGTGGGATTGCCGCATGGCGAGGCCGGTGGCCCTCTGCTGATCATCGCCGGCGCCGGGTCTGGCAAGACGAACACGCTTGCGCATCGGGTCGCGCATCTGATCGTCAACGGCGCGGACCCACGCCGCATTCTGCTGATGACCTTTTCGCGCCGCGCCGCCGCGGAGATGACGCGCCGGGTCGGGCGTATCTGTCGCCAAGTGCTCGGCGACAATGCCGCGGTCATGACCGACGCGCTTTCCTGGGCCGGCACATTCCACGGGATCGGCTCGCGGATCCTGAGGATCTATGCCGAGCAGATCGGCCTTGGCGCGGATTTTACCATCCATGATCGCGAAGACAGCGCCGATCTCATGAACCTTGTCCGCCATGAACTCGGCTTCTCCAAGATGGAAAGCCGCTTTCCGACCAAAGGCACATGCCTTGCGATCTACTCGCGCGTCGTGAATTCCGAGAGCGCGATCATCGATGTCCTGAAGACCGCGTATCCCTGGGCCGTGAGCTGGGAACAGCAACTGAAGGAACTGTTTGCCGGCTATGTGGAGGCCAAGCAGACGCAGAACGTGCTCGATTACGATGATCTCCTTCTCTACTGGGCGCAGATGGTGTCCGACGCAGAACTGGCACAGGATATCAGCGGCCGTTTCGATCACATCCTGGTCGACGAATATCAGGATACGAACCGCCTTCAGTCTTCGATCCTGCTGTCGCTCAAGCCCGAAGGCCATGGCCTGACGGTGGTTGGAGACGACGCCCAGTCGATCTACTCCTTTCGGGCAGCCACGGTTCGCAACATCCTCGATTTTCCGAACGCGTTTTCGCCTGAGCCTGCCGACGTCATCACGCTCGATCAAAACTACCGCTCGACCCAGCCGATCCTCGCCGCCGCCAACGGCGTGATCGGGCTGGCACGGGAGCGGTTCACCAAGAACCTCTGGACGGACAGGCAGTCCGAACAGCGCCCGCAGCTTGTCACCGTCAAGGACGAGACGGAACAGGCGGCCTATATCGTCGAGCAGGTTCTCGCCAACCGAGAAGTCGGCATGACCCTGAAGCAGCAGGCGGTGCTGTTTCGCTCCGCCAACCACAGCGGCACGCTCGAAGTCGAGCTCACCCGCCGCAACATTCCCTTCGTGAAGTTCGGTGGCCTCAAATTCCTCGATAGCGCCCACGTCAAGGATCTGTTGGCAACCTTGCGTTTTGCACAGAACCCGCGTGACCGCGTCGCCGGCTTCCGCCTGCTCCAGATGCTGCCGGGGATCGGTCCGCAGACGGCCGGCAAGATCCTCGACGCCATCGCCGCCGATCCGGAACCTTTGGCGGCACTCGCGGAAATCCCTGCACCGCCGAAGAGCGGGGCGGATTGGACGAGTTTCGTCGAGCTTGTTTCCGCTCTGCGGAAGGCCGAAACAGGTTGGCCGGGAGAAATCGCGACGGCGCGCGCCTGGTACGAACCCCACCTCGACCGCGTCCACGAGGACGCCGAGACGCGCAAGGCCGATCTCGTGCAGCTCGAGCAGATTGCCGGCGGCTACCAGAACCGCGAGCGTTTTCTGACCGAGCTGACGCTCGATCCGCCGGATGCTACCAGCGATCAGGCAGGCGTGCCCCTGCTCGACGAGGACTATCTGATCCTTTCGACCATCCATTCGGCCAAAGGGCAGGAATGGCGCTCGGTCTTCATGCTCAATGTCGTCGACGGCTGCATCCCGTCCGACCTCGGCGTCGGCACGACCGCCGAACTCGAAGAGGAGCGGCGGCTGCTCTATGTCGGCATGACGCGGGCGCGCGATCATCTCCAGCTGGTGCTGCCGCAGAGGTTCTTTACCTACGGTCAGAACAGCCAGGGCGACCGGCACGTCTACGCCTCGCGGACCCGCTTCATTCCGGCGACGCTGCTGCAGTTTTTCGAGACGACGAGCTGGCCGAAGGTATCGGCGGCCGCCGGCGAGCGCAGTGCCAAACAGATCCGCATAGACGTCGGTGCCCGGATGCGATCCATGTGGAAATGAGGGTGGCGGGAGCAGTGCTCCAGCCCTGAACCGCCGGGTGCCTAGCCGAAATTGCGCTTGTACGTCGCCGCAATCAGCGTCTCGGTCGCGGACGCTGCCGCCTCGCCGTCGCGAGCTTCGATCGCTGACAGGATCGCCTCATGCTGCGCCAGAGACTGGCCGAACCCGCCCGAAGCCGCCATGGTCTTCGGGATGCTAATCGACAGCGCTGCCCGAATGACGGATGCGACGGGCAGCAGAAAGCGGTTGTGCGCCGCCTGGAAGATCTGCAGGTGGAAGGCGATATCGGCCTCGATCGCCTCTTCGACACGCACGCCCCCCTCTGCCATGCGCAGAAAGGCGGCGCGTATGTCGGCGTGTTCGGCAGCGGAGCCGCGCTTTGCCGCAAGCCGCGCCGCAAGCGGCTCGATCGAAAGGCGGATTTCGAACAACTCCTCGGCGAGCGCCTCCTGGTCCTCGGCGTCGCCCTGCCAGGAAAGCACGACGGGATCAAGCGTGTTCCAGTGTTCCGCGGGCCGCACCCGCGTTCCGAGGCGAGGCTTCGCCTCGATGAAGCCCTTGGTCGAGAGGATCTTCAGCGCTTCGCGCAGCGTCGTGCGGCTGACGCCGAGCGTCGCCAGCATGTCGGCTTCCTTCGGCAGGGTGTCACCGACCTTCAGCTCGCCGAGCGTGATGCGCCGGCCGATGTCGCCTGCGATGCGGGCCGGCAGGCCGCGATCCTCCCGAGCGATTGCCTTCATGCCCACACTCTCCCTTGCATCTCCGCCCCGTTCATAGCCGGTCGCCCCGATCAGGAAAAGCCACCCATCGCGGCCGCATAGCGGCGGGTCATCTCGATGCCAATCACGGTCGGCCGCATGGCCGGCGCACGGTCGTGGATCGTTATGCCCGCCCGCTCGCCGAAGAGGCGCTTGCCGTAACAAAGCAGCGTCTCAATGCCCTGCATGGTGAAGACCACACCGGGCAGCATCTGCCGATAGGCCTCCTCGGCGTGCTCGTCCCAGCCGTCTGAAAAGAACTCATAGGCGCGCACGGCGTAATCGATCGAGTCAGGCGCAAGGATCAGGCCGTGGCAACCGATGCGCAGGTTCTCGAGCAGCTCGAGGCCCGCACGGCCGTTGAACACCGGCAACCGGCCCTCCGTAACCTCGATGAGATGGGCGATATCGACGACAGGCCCCTCGCCCTTCACCAGCCGGATATTTGGATGCTGGCGTACGAGCTCGCGGATATCGGCGGCCGTCAGCCCGCGGCCCATCAAGGCCGGGGCATTCTGGATGGCAAGCGGCAGATCGGTCTGATCGGCGACGCGGCCGAAGAAGCGAATATATTCGGCGGCCGAGAACTGGCCGACCATCGGCGGCTGCAGGATCAGCCAGTCGGCGCCGGCCCGTGCCGCATGCCGCGCCTGGCGCACCTGCTCCTCGACCGACGCGCCAAAGATCGTCAGGGCGATCGGTACACGGCCGCCCGTGTCCTCGACCAGCCACTCCATGATCGCCATGCGCTCGGCCTCGTCGAGCTTTGAGGCTTCGGTCGCCAAGCCAAGCCCGGCCATGCCGTGCACGCCGCTTTCCAGGCAGATCTCCGTCTGAAGTCGCATGGCGGCGCGGTCGAGCTTTTCGTCTGCGTCGAACAACGCGTAGAGGATCGCGTGGATGCCGTGAAGGTTTTCGATGCGGAAGTCGTCCACCGTTGCCTCCTCAGTGGCTTTCGCGCGGAACCGCATGGCCGCGGCCGCCGACGAGGAAATCGAGATCAGCACCGGTGTCGGCCTGCATCACGCGCTCGACATAGAGGCCTTGGTAACCACCGGCCATTTCCGGGATCGGTGCGGTCCAGACGGCCTTTCGGCGCGCCAGTTCCTCTTCGCTCACGTCGAGATAGAGGCGGCGGCCGGCAACGTCGAGTTCGATCCAGTCGCCGTCTTGCACCAGTGCCAGCGTGCCACCGACAGCGGCTTCCGGCGCCGTATGGAGAACGACAGTGCCAAAGGCGGTGCCCGACATACGCGCATCCGAAATCCTGACCATGTCGCGCACGCCCTTTTTCAGGAGCTTCTGCGGGAGAGCCATGTTGCCGACCTCGGCCATGCCCGGATACCCCTTCGGGCCGCAGTTCTTCAGCACCATGATCGAGGTTTCGTCGATATCGAGATCCGGGTCATCGATCCGCGCCTTGTAGTGGTCGATGGTTTCGAACACGACGGCACGGCCGCGGTGCTGCATCAGCGTCGGCGTCGCTGCGGAAGGCTTGATGATCGCGCCATCAGGCGCAAGGTTGCCACGCAGGACGGCAATCCCGCCGCTTGCGGTGAGAGCCCGATCGAGCGGCAGGATGACATCATCGTTGTGGTTCTCGACGCCTTCGATGTTGGCGCCGACGCTCTGTCCCGTCACCGTCAACGCGCCGAGATCCAGGAGGTCGGCGATCTCCTTCATGACGGCAGGCAGCCCGCCGGCATAGTGGAAATCCTCCATCAGGTAGCGACCCGAAGGCATGAGGTTGAGGATGGTCGGGACATCGCGGCCGAGCCGATCCCAGTCGTCGAGCGAGAGTTTCGTGCCGATCCGCCCGGCGATTGCCAGGAGATGCACGACGGCATTGGTGGAACCGCCGATCGCGCCGTTGATGCGGATGGCGTTGGCGAAGGCGTCACGGGTCAGGATCTTCGACAGGCGCAAATCCTCTGCCACCATTTCGACGATCCGCCGCCCGGTCAGCCGCGCCAGCCGGGCACGGCCGGCGTCAACGGCCGGAAAGGTGGCATTGCCGGGCAGCGCCAGCCCGAGCGCTTCAACCATGGACGCCATGGTCGAGGCTGTGCCCATCGTCATGCAATGCCCCGGCGAGCGCGACATGGCGTTTTCGGCGGCCATGAAATCCTGTTGCGACATGACACCGGCGCGCACGTCTTCTGAAAACTTCCAGACATCCGTCCCCGAGCCGATCGTCCGGCCCTTGAAGCGGCCGTTCAGCATCGGTCCGCCGGAGATGACAATCGAGGGCAGGTCGCAGGACGCGGCCCCCATCACCAGCGACGGCGTGGTCTTGTCGCATCCCGCCATCAGCACGACGCCGTCGATGGGATTGCCGCGGATCGCCTCCTCGACGTCCATCGAGGCGAGATTGCGGAAGAGCATGGCGGTTGGCCGCAGATTGGACTCGCCGCAGGAAAACACCGGAAACTCCAGCGGCAGCCCACCTGCCTCGAGCACGCCCGCCTTGATGTGCTCCACCAGTCCGCGGAAATGCGCGTTGCAAGGCGTCAGCTCGGAGAAGGTGTTGCAGATGCCGATCACCGGCCGACCGTCGAAGACATCGTCAGGCAAACCGTTGTTCTTCATCCAGCTGCGGTGAATGAAGGCGTCCTTGTCCAGTCCGCCAAACCAATTCTGTGATCTCAATTTTCTGGACATGTGCCCTCCCCGACGACGTTGAGCGCCTCCGCTCATTTATTTCTCATATAATCGGAGTTATTTTCCGTCAAGCGCCGAACCCGCGACCGTAAGGCAAAGAAAAACCTCCGGCGGGAGACACCGGAGGCCGCAAAAAGTCGAGGGAAGCTGTCGAAGTGGTCGTTCAGGGATGATGCAGCACACTCATGCCACCATCCACGGTCAGGCAAGTGGCGTTCATGAAAGGGCACTCGTCCGAAATCATGAAGAGTGCGGCCTTGGCGATCTCCTCCGGGCTGGCAATACGGCCGCCGGGATGAAGCTTCATCGTGTCCGCCTCGGCGGCGACCGGATCGGGAAACGAATTCCAGTATTCCACGGCCTTTTGCGTGCGGACATAGCCCGGCGCCAGCGCATTCACACGCACGCCCTGCCCGGCATATTCGAGGCCGAGCGCCTTGGTCATGCCGAGAAGCGCATGTTTGGCGACGGGATAGGGGAAGGTGTGCGGGATGATGGTGAAGGCGTGGGTCGAGGCGATATTGAGGATGACGCCGCCGCCCGCCGCAATCATGCCCGGCAGCACGGCCTTGCTGCAATTCCACGCACCCTTGAGATTGATGTCGAAGCAACGCTGCCAATCGGCATCCGAGAGTTTCAACGGCTCGAAGAAGACGTTGACACCGGCATTGTTGACGAGCGCATTCGGCTGGCCGATCTCACGGGCGGCGGCAGAAACGGCCTGCTCGATGGCATCGGCATCGGTAATATCGGCCGTGGTATTGCCGACCTTCCCGCCCGCAGCACGCAGCCGCCCGGCTTCGCTCGCCAACAGGTCGCCATCACGGTCGATGAGGAAGACGCGCGCCCCCTCGCCAAGGAAGCTTTCAGCGATCGCAAGGCCGATCCCCTGTGCGGCGCCGGTGACGACGACGCGTTTTCCGTCAAGGCGACCCACCATATCCGCGCTCCTTACCACTCGGCGACGCTGCCGTCGGCGTGGCGCCAGATCGGGTTGCGCCAGCGATGGCCTTCCTTCGCCCGTTCGATCACATATTGCTCATCCACCTCGATGCCGAGGCCCGGTCCTTGCGGGATCGACACGAAGCCATCCGCGTAGTGGAAGACTTCCTTGTTGGAGATGTAGTCGAGAATGTCGTTACCCGTATTGTAGTGGATTCCGAGGCTCTGCTCCTGGATGAAGGCGTTGTAGCTGACGGCATCGACCTGGAGGCAGGCGGCAAGCGCGATCGGTCCCAGCGGGCAATGCGGCGCCAGCGCCACGTCATAGGCTTCCGCCATAGCAGCAATCTTGCGGCATTCGGTGATGCCGCCGGCATGTGACAGGTCCGGCTGCAGGATATCGACATAGCCGTCGGACAGCACCGACTTGAAGTCCCAGCGCGAATAGAGCCGCTCCCCGAGCGCGATCGGCGTCGAGCAATGGTTGGCGATCTCCTTCAGCGCTTCGCGGTTTTCCGAAAGCACCGGCTCTTCGATGAACATAAGGTTGAAGGGCTGAAGCTCCTTCGCCAGGACCTTCGCCATCGGCCGGTGCACGCGGCCGTGGAAATCGACGCCAATGCCGATATGCGGGCCGATCGCCTCGCGGATCGTCGCGATGGTTTCGACCGCTTTCTCCACCTTTTCCCAGGTGTCGACGATCTGCATTTCCTCGCAACCATTAAGCTTGATCGCCTTGAAGCCGCGGGCGACCACGTCGCGCGCATTGTTGGCGACGTCGGACGGACGGTCGCCGCCGATCCAGGAATAGACCTTGATACGGTCACGCACCTGGCCGCCAAGCAGCGCATGCACCGGCTGGCCGTATGCCTTGCCCTTGATGTCCCAGAGCGCCTGGTCGATGCCGGCAATCGCCGACATGTGGACCGCACCGCCGCGGTAGAAGCCGCCGCGATACATGACCTGCCAATGATCCTCGATCAGCAGCGGATCCTTGCCGATCAGATAGTCCGAGAGCTCGTTGACGGCAGCCTCGACCGTCAGGGCACGCCCTTCGACAACCGGCTCACCCCAGCCGACGATGCCCTCGTCGGTTTCGATCTTCAGAAACAGCCAGCGCGGCGGAACGATGTAGGTGGTGAGCTTGGTGATCTTCATGGTGCGATATCCGCTGGTGAAACAAGGCGGCGAAGGCCGCCCGGGAAAGGGTTTCAGCGCGCCGAAGGGGCGGGCCGGTGACGTTCGACGGCAAGCTTGAGGTCGCGTGCTGCCAGATCCAGCATGCGGGTGGAACAGTCACGCGCCCGAGCCTTGTCGCGCAGGCGCAGCGCCTCGACCAGTTCACCATGAATGTCGATTGCCTCGTCACGGCGCTCGGCGACTTCGTTGGAGGCGTGCAGCGAGAACTTCAGCGCCGCCTGGATGATGCCGACGAGCTGCAGGAAGACCTGGTTGTGGCTGGCTTTGAGCAGGCACGTATGAAAGGCGACGTCGGCATCGGTGAAGCCGACGACATCGCGCTCGCCGTCACGCATCGCCTGCCAGGCGCGCTCGAGATCGGCGATTTCCTGGACGGTGGCGCGCTCTGCCGCAAATTCCGCTGCTGCCGGCTCGATCGCCCGGCGCGCCTCCAGAACGCAGTTCAAGAGGTCGAACTCGAAGATGCGCTCGCCGATCCATTCGAGCACCTGGGAATCCAGAATGTTCCACTCGTCCTTGTTGCAGACGATCGTGCCCACCCGGGATCGGCCGCGGACCATGCCCTTCGATTCCAGCACCTTCAAGGTTTCGCGGATGACGGTGCGGCTGACGCCGTAGCGTTCGCACAGGTCGTTTTCGCGCGGCAGGAAGGAGCCGACCGGAAAGACGTCGGCGCAGATATCCGAGGCGATGGCGCGCGTCACATTCTTCTGAACGCGAGGGCGACGCAGGCCGCGCTCCTCCACGCCGTTGCTGTAATCCTGCTCTTCCACCGCCATTTTCCTCCCGCTTCCGTCTCCCTGTCGCTCCATAGCGCAGACGCTTGAAGGCGACAACGCAGCGAAGCACATTATCGTTATACATCACTATCGCATTCATCATACAAAGGCAATTGACGAATATGATGATTCATCATACACAAATGCTCACTGCAGGAGGCAGTTCACCAGGGAGAGACATCATGCGCTTTATCAAGGCAGCCATTCTGGCTGGTACCGTCGCCGTGTTCGCGGCAACCTCGGCGTTTGCTGCCGACGTCAAGATTGGCTTTATCGTCAAGCAGCCGGAAGAGCCGTGGTTCCAGGACGAATGGAAGTTCGCCGACGTCGCCGCCAAGGAAAAGGGCTTCACGCTCGTCAAGATCGGCGCCGAAGACGGCGAGAAGGTTCAGTCGGCAATCGACAATCTCGGCGCCCAGGGTGCGCAGGGCTTCATCGTCTGCACCCCTGACGTCAAGCTCGGCCCCGGCATCGTCGCCAAGGCGGCCGCCAACGACCTCAAGCTGATGACGGTCGACGACCGTTTGGTCAACGCAGACGGCAGCCCGATCGAAGACGTGCCCCATATGGGCATTTCGGCGACGAAAATCGGCGAAGCCGTCGGTCAGGCCCTGGTCGACGAAATCAAGAAGCGCGGCTGGGACATGAAGGACGTCGGCGCGATCCGCGTTTCCTACGACCAGCTGCCGACCGCGGTCGACCGCGTCGAGGGCGCGCTTTCGGTGCTGAAGGCCAACGGCTTCCCGGATGCCAACATCTTCGATGCACCGCAGGCCAAGACCGACACGGAAGCAGCACTCAACGCCTCGACGATCGTGCTCAACAAAAACGCCGGCATCAAGAAGTGGGTCGCGATCGGCCTCAACGACGAAGCCGTGCTCGGCGCCGTGCGCGCGACCGAAACGGTCGGCATTCCCGCCGACAGCATGATCGGCGTCGGCATCGGCGGCGCGGATTCGGCGATCAACGAGTTCAAGAAGCCTGCAGCCACCGGTTTCTTCGGCACCGTCATCATCTCGCCGAAGCGCCACGGCTACGAGACAGCACTCAACATGTATGAGTGGATCGCCAACGGCAAGGAACCGGAAAAGCTGACCCTGACGGCCGGCCAGCTTGCGCTTCGCGACAACTACGAAGCCGTGCGCAAGGATCTCGGCATCGAGTAATCGCTGCTTGCGACACGAGATCACGAGTGTTTGGGTCTGACCGACCCAGGCAATTATCGTGATCGATTCTGGTAGTTTAGAGCGGGATGCGGGCGGAAAACCGCGCACACTTTTCCCCATCCCGCTCTATCGGCTTGGCGGCTCGGACGCCGGGCATTCCGCTTCGGAGCCGCACATGCAAGATTTTCTCGAATTCCGATCCATCTCCAAGGGGTACCCCGGCGTCCAGGCGCTCTCGGGTGTCTCGTTTTCCGTGCGCAAGGGTGCCGTCCATGGCCTCATGGGCGAGAACGGCGCCGGCAAGTCGACACTCATCCGCCTGCTCTCGGGCGACCAGTCCGCTGACGAGGGAGATATCCGCATCGACGGCGAGACGCAGAGCTATCGCTCCGTGCGCGATGCCTTCCGCGCCGGCGTCATCGTCATCCATCAGGAACTGCAGCTCGTTCCGGAACTGACGGTCGCCGAAAACCTCTGGCTTGGCCACTTCCCCGGCAAGGGCGGCGTCATCGATCGCCGCCAGTTGCTTCGCGTCGTCGGCGAGAAGCTTGCGGAAATCGGCATCGACGTCGATCCGTCCGCCAAGATCGCCTCGCTCTCAATCGGTGAGCGCCAAATGGTCGAGATCGCCAAAGCGGTGATGCTCGATGCGCGCGTCATTGCGCTCGACGAGCCGACCTCGTCGCTGTCGTCCCGCGAGAGCGAAATCCTCTTTGCCCTGATCGATCGCCTGCGTTCGAACGGCACTGTGATCCTCTACGTGTCCCACCGGCTCGATGAGATCTTCCGGCTTTGTGACAGCCTGACCGTGCTTCGCGACGGCAAGCTTGCCGCCCATCATCCCGACATTTCCAAGGTCACGCGCGATCAGATCATCGCCGAGATGGTCGGACGCGAGATCTCCAATATCTGGGGCTGGCGCGACCGCGATCTCGGTGCTGAACGTCTGCGCGTCGAAGCGATCTGCGGGCCGAAACTGAAGACACCCTTGAGCTTCTCGGTCCGGCGCGGCGAGATCCTTGGCTTTTTCGGCCTGATCGGCGCTGGCCGTAGCGAGATGACCCGGCTGGTCTATGGCGCAGACAGACGCCACCAGGGAACCGTGACGATCGACGGCGCGATCGTTACGGCAGATAGCCCGCCGCAATCGATCCGCGCCGGCATGGTGCTGTGCCCGGAGGACCGCAAGTTCGACGGCATCGTGCAGGGACGCAGCATCGAGGAGAATATGGCGATTTCGTCGCGCCGGCACTTCTCGCCCTTCGGCATCCTCGATCTCAAGAAGGAAGCGGAGCTTGCCGAGCGTTTCATCGCCAAGCTTCGGGTGCGCACGCCCTCGCGCAAGCAGGACATCATCAATCTCTCCGGTGGCAACCAGCAGAAGGTCATCCTCGGCCGTTGGCTTTCCGAACAAGGCGTGAAAGTCCTCGTCATCGACGAGCCGACGCGCGGCATCGATGTCGGCGCCAAATCGGAGATCTACGAAATCCTCTACGAACTGGCCGGTCAGGGCATGGCGATCGTCGTCATCTCCAGCGAGTTGCCCGAGGTGATGGGCATCACCGACCGCATCCTCGTCATGTGCCAGGGCCGCATCGCGGCCGATATCGCGCGCGCCGATTTCGACGAACGCCGCATCCTCGCCGCCGCCCTTCCCGATGTTCCAACCGAGCAGGTTCAGCCGTCATGACTTCTCTAAAAAAACTTCTTCTCGGCGAACAGGGTCTGGTCGTCATCTTCGCCGTCGCCTTCGCCATCGTGGCGCTGACGGTTCCGAACTTCCTGACCGAGCGCAACATGCTCGGCCTGCTGCAGTCGGTCGTGACCATCGGCATCGTCGCCTGCACGATGATGTTCTGCCTCGCCTCGCGCGACTTCGACCTCTCGGTCGGCTCGACCGTCGCCTTCTCGGGCATGGCCGCCGTCATGGCCTCCAACGCCTCCGGCTCGATCCTCGTCGGCTTGATTGCGGCACTCCTGTGCGGCAGCTTCGTCGGGCTCGTCAACGGCGTGGTGATTGCGCATTTCCGCATCAACGCGCTGATCACGACGCTTGCCACCATGCAGATCGTGCGCGGCTTCGCACTGATTGCCTCCGACGGCCGCGCCGTCGGCATCAACGACCCGAGCTTCTACCAGCTGGCGCTGTCGAAGTTCCTGGGCATCCCGACGCCGATCTGGGTGATGGGCTTCTTCTTCCTCGTCTTCGGCTTCGTCTTGAACCGCACCGTCTTCGGCAAAAACACGCTCGCGATCGGCGGCAACCCGGAGGCTTCGCGCCTTGCCGGCGTCAACGTCTCAAACATGCGCATCTGGATCTTCGCCCTGCAGGGCCTCGTTTGCGCCGTTGCCGGTGTGCTGCTCGCCTCGCGTATCACCTCGGGCCAGCCGAATGCCGCGACCGGCCTCGAGCTCTCGGTCATCTCGGCCTGCGTGCTCGGCGGCGTCTCGCTAGCCGGCGGCCGTGCGGCCATGACCGGCGTAATCGTCGGCGTTCTCATCATGGGCATTGCCGAAAACGTCATGAACCTCCTCAACATCCAGGCCTTCTACCAGTACGTGGTACGTGGTCTGATCCTTCTGCTCGCGGTGCTGCTCGACAATCTGCGCTCAGCTGCCGCCGGTCGTCGCAGCTAGGGGCATGACGGACGACACCGTCCTCCTCGAAAACGAAGAAGGGCTCACCGTCGAGGTGAGCCCGCTTGGCGGCGCGATCCTCACAGCCCGCTGGCGCGGGGCGCCGGTGCTCGTGCCGACGCCGACACCGGGCCTCGCCTCGCAGGTGCTCGGCGCCGAAGCCTGCTTTCCGCTCGTACCCTTCGGCAACCGCATCGAAGGCAACGGCTTCCGCTACGAAGGACGAGACTACACGCTGGCGCCCAACACGGCCGATCCGCTCGTTCTGCATGGTGAGGGCTGGCTTCGGCGTTGGTCGATCTTGCGCCAGGACCGTCATTCGGTTGCGCTGCACGACCGGCAGGCGGCAAGCGCCGCCACGCCCTTCGCCTATGAGACGGTGCAGACGATCACGATCGACGGCGCGAGCTTGACGCTTTCGCTCACCGTCGCCAACCACTCAGCAGACGCGCTCCCCTACGGCCTGGGCCTCCATCCCTATTTTCCGCGCACGCCGGACACACGCCTTTTTGCCCATGCCAGCCGCCACTGGACCGAGCGGGAGGGTCACCTGCCGGGTGCGGCACAGCCTGTACCGCGCGATAGGGACTTCACCTCCGGCGCCCCGCTGCCGCCGGGCTGGCTGAACAATGCCTTCGATGGCTGGGATGGAAAGATGCGCGTCGAGTGGCCCGAAACCGGCCTCGCACTTTCGCTGGATGCGGACGAGAGCTTTGGTGTCTTCGTGCTTTACTCTCCCTCCACCGAAGCCGAATTCTTCTGCTTCGAGCCGATGAGCCACCGGCCGAACGCCCATCGCCGGCCCGAGGGCGGCGGTCTCGTCAGGCTGGCACAGGGCGAAACTCTGGAAGGCACCGTCACGCTGCGGATCCATGCGCTCGGGCCGTGAACGACACTGACGCACCTCTCTCCGCCAATCCCAAAGAAGAAGGCGGCGCCCCTTTCGGAGTGCCGCCTTTTTTCCTTGTATCTGCCGAAGCAGCGTTATGCGGGCTGCTGATCTTCGCGCGTCTTCACGAGGCTCCAGACCACGCCCATGGCGATGATCGCGAAGGTGACGCCGAGCGACAGCGCGGCCGGGAACTTCTCGAGCCCCAGGAGATCGGCGACGAAGATCTTCGAACCGATAAAGATCAGGACGACGGCCAGCGCCGGCTTCAGGTAGCGGAAGCGATGGATCATCGCAGCAAGAGCAAAGTATAGCGCGCGCAGGCCAAGGATAGCGAAGATGTTCGACGTGTAGACGATGAACGGGTCCGTGGTGATCGCGAAGATCGCGGGAACCGAGTCGACGGCGAAGATCACGTCCGCCACCTCGACCATGACCAGCGCCATGAAGAGGGGCGTGATGAACCACGTCATCTTGCCGGTCTTGGGATTTACAAGCTTCACGAAGAAGCGCTCGCCATGGTGCTCTTCGGTGACGTTGAAGCGGCTACGCATGAAGCGGACCAGCATGTTGTCCGAAACGTCGGGCTCGGCCTCCTTCATGACCAGCATCTTGATGCCGGTGAAGACGAGGAACGCCGCGAAGATATAGAGAACCCAGGAGAATTCAGCGACGAGTGTCGCACCGACGCCGATCATGATCGCGCGCAGCACGATAACGCCGAGGATCCCCCAGAAGAGCACGCGGTGCTGGTAGATGCGCGGGACGGCGAAGAAGGAGAAGATCAGGGCGATGACGAAGACGTTGTCGAGCGCCAGGGTCTTTTCGACCACGAAGCCGGTCATATAGGCAAGGCCGGACTCGGCACCGAGATACCACCAGACGAAGCCGCCGAAGCTCAGGCCGAGGGCGATATAGAAGGCGGAAAGCTTGACGCTTTCGGCAACGTTGATCTCCTTGTTCTCCTTATGGAGAATACCAAGGTCGAACGACAGGATAGCGATCACCAGGGCGAAAAAGCTCGCCCACAGCCACAGTGGCGTTCCCAGCCACATTACAGACATGAAGGAAAAGTCCACAGACGGGTCCCCAATCGGCACATGTTGTCGGAATAAGGTCCGACATCGCAAGAGTGCCGAAGCTCTCGCCAGAGGGGCCCGGACCAGCGGGTTGGGCGAGAGATGGGTTGCCGAATTTCGCCGTTCAAGAGCGCAACCCCATTTTTTTGAAGAATTTCGAAAAGCGCAGTCGGCTCCCCGATCCGGCTCACAAACCTGACCCTGTTTGCTCGGAACAAGACGGGGCGTAGCGGCCGCCATGCCTCGCGCTCCGGCTTCGCCGCACCGCCAGCAAGCTCACCGCCACCGCCGCGCCGGCCACCATGGCTGCCACCGGCGGCAGGGCCTGCGGCGACAGGGACTCCAGAGTGAGCCCGCCGACGGCCGTGCCGAGCGCGACGCCCACATGCATCGCCGAGAGATTGAGACCAACCCCCGCCTCCGCCGTATCGGGACCGGTCGCCATCAGGAAACTCTGCACCACCGGCGAGATCATCCAGCTGATGCACCCCCACACCATCATGACGGCAATGAAGGCCCAAGGGGTCGATGATGCCAGCGGGATGACGAGCAAGGCCAGCAGATATGCGAAAGGCGCAACGACGATCGCGCGGCGCGGCGTTGCGGCATCCGCAAGCCAGCCGCCGAGATAACCGCCGCTGACCCCCGCCACGCCGAAGGCGACGAAGGCCAGCACGAATTCCGCCCGGCCGAGACCGACACGGTCGGTGATGTAGGGAGCGAGATAAGCGAAGAGGACAAAATGACCGCCGATCATCAATATCGAAACTAGCTGCCCGGCCAGGAGCGGCAGGGACCTGAGATGCTGCCAATAGCCAGACGCACCTTGCGGCCGCCGGCCTGAAGGCTTGAGGCTGACGTAGCAGACGACGAAGATCAGCAGGACAAACAGGGCGAGCGCCACGAATACGCTGCGCCAACCAAAGAGGCCGGAGACGACCATGCCGACCGGAACGCCCAGCACCATCGAGCCGCTGATGCCCATGAAGATGACGCCGATGGCGCGGCCGCGCATGCCAGGCCCCGCCAGCTCCGTCGCGAGCATGGTTGCGACCAGACAGACGGTCGCGCTGGCCATCGCCATCGCAATGCGGGCGATAAACAGCACCGCGAAATTCGGGCTCAGCGCTGCGGCAATGTTGCTTGCTACGAACAGCGCAAGCGCAGACAAAAAGATCGTCCTGCGCTCCAGACGCACCGTCAGCAATTGCGCCGCTGGGGCGCTCAGCGCAAACGCGACTGAAAAGACCGCCGTCAACTGACCGGCAAGGCCGACCGAGACGGAAAGTCCTTTGGCGACATCGGGGAGGATGCCGATGACGATGTTCTCGGCGGTCCCGGTTGCGAAGGTCGCCAGAGCCAGAAGAAATAGACGCGGGTTCATGCCACCATCCCCATGCATTGCCGCCTTGCGCGGAAGGACGGTGATCCTTCGCGGTCTTGCGGCGAGTTGCGTTATGGGGTTTCGGGGCGCGAGCTTCGGTTATCCCTCACCGGATTGGTATCACGTCACCTGACGGTCGAAAAGATGGATCGGTATCAGGACTTGAGTGCGGTCTCGGTCCCAGAAGTCGGTTGCCCTTCCGCCCACCTGCTGGCGCGCGCCGCCACCATTTTTCGCAAACGCCGGGAATAATTTCTCCTCTTCGCCGTTCTTCCCGCATCTGTCATGAGGAGAACAGCGATGGCACTCGCCCTTCTGAAGAAACCGCAGCCCCGGCTGACCTTTCTCTGCCGCGGGCAAGACGAAGGTGTGATTCCGGCGCCTGTCCGCGCCAAGACTGCGCTACCCGATTGGTTCCGAAAGCTGCCGGCCATCGATGAAAACCATGTCTCGCCGACGAGCAGCGGCATCACGGTCAAGCGCTGCATGCCCTTCCTGGATGCCATGGCAGCCGGCTGGGTCATCGGGCTTGCGGCCACCGTGCGCATGGAGATTTCAGAGGGCGGCCGGCAGGTCGATTGCGGCTGGGATTTCGACCGGACGATGGTGAGCAACCATGCCAGCCATCAGGTCGCGGGCAATCCGCGCGCGCCGTTGCCGCCCTGCAAGTTCCACAACTACTGGACCATCCGTACGCCGCCCGGCTGGAGTTGCCTCTTCGTGCCGCCGCTCAACCGGCCGAACGGCGTGTTCGAGATCGTCGCTGGGGTCGTCGATACGGACACTTACCAATCGGAAATCCACTTCCCGTTCTTCGCCACCGGTGCGGACGGGTTGCATGTACTGGAGCGTGGCACACCCATCGCTCAGCTCATCCCCTTCCACCGAGAAACATCCGATCTCGACGCGGACATTCGCGGCGAAAGTGAAACGGAGGGGACGGTCCGCAAGACGATCCTCCGCAAGACGCTTGCTTCCGACGGCTGGTACAGAAAGTTCGCCCGCGCGCAGCGCTAAGCCGAGCCTGCCGAAGACGGTTCAGCGACGCCGCACCCGGCGACGGCGGCGGTGCTTCCATGCCGAATATAGACCACCTATATCATTGAAAAAACTTCTGTTTTCCTGGGAATAAGCATGTTCGGCCGACGTTCCTCCCTTGCAGTCAACGAGGCTGTCCCCACGAAGGAGAAACGTGATGAAAAAGGTCCTCGCAGTTCTGAGTGCATTCCTGGTGGTTGGCGCGGCAGGCCCCGCACCTGCCGTCGCCGACGACGACCCGGTTACCCGCTTCCTGCAAAAGGCGACCGGCAACGGCAAGAGCCATGCGCGCTCCAGCCGGGACGACGGCGGAAGCTGGAGCTCCAACCGCAGTGCCAACAGCTCATCGAACTCTTCGCGGAACTCAAGCTCGAATTCGAGTTCGAACTCAAGCTCGAATAGCAGCTCCAATTCGTCGAGCAACTCAAGCTCGAACAGCTCGAGCAACTCCTCGTCGAACTCGTCCTCCAATTCCTCGTCGAACTCATCGTCCGACGACGATTGAGACGCCGCTTTCAAGAATCAGACAACAGTGCGGAGAATATTGTCCCTCGCGTCGATTGGCGTGGGGGATAATTCGTTGCGGCGACTACCGATCCAGCAGGGGCAATGTACCCTTAGTGCACGCCCTGCCTGAGCTCGGCAAGTAGCGCGTCTGCCTCCCACGTCTTGCGCCCAGTGGTCGCCGCTTCCTTGACCAGCCCACAAAGCCGTTCATTGACCGGCGCCCGCCGGCCGAGCTTGGCGGCGAGCGCGACGACCGCACCGTTGATCCAATCCACTTCGGGAAAACGGCCGGCTTCAAGGTCGTCGGCCATCGAAGAGCGCGCCGTCGCGTCGATCTTCAGCATGCGACCGGCCATCGCGCGAAACAGGGCGTCCGACAGGCTCAGGACGAGGGGTAACCAGTTCGGCGGGAGCGGTGTCAGCCGCGCCGGACGGATGCGCCCCTCCGCGGCCAGCAGCCCCAATGCCTCGCGTTGGGCGAGCGCCAGGCAGAGGCGAAAGTCCCGCGTCTGCAGCTGCTCGCGCAGGGGCAGACCGGAGAGCGCATTAATTGCGTTGTTGAGGTTCATCAGCAGCTTTGCCCACTGCACCGCCTCCATGTCGCGACGCAGCTCGAGAGCCAGCCCCGCGGCCTTGAAGAACGGCACTGCCGCTGCCATCAGCGGGTCGTCCTCGACGGCAATATTGCCCTCCGTCGCACGATGCAGATGCGCCGGCCCGGGTGCCGTTACGTTGAAGGGAACCATGCCGCGCAGGATCCGTGCAGACGGCAACAAGGTCTGCAGCGTGGTGCTGTTGCCGACACCGTTCTGCAGGCTGAGAACCGGAACGCCGGTGCGCAGCACCGGTGAGAGTTCCGCCGCCGCCTGGACCGTCTGCCCCGATTTGACCGTCAGGAGGACGAGGCCGCAGCCCGCCAGGGAGGAAGCTGCATCGGAGTAGACGATCCGCTCAGGCGCGACGAAATCGTCACGCCCATCCAGATCGGTCAGACGCAATCCATCTCCTTGCCAGGCAGCACCGCGCGCCGTCCGGCCGACGAAAATCACCTCTGCCCCGCCAGCCAGAAGGCACCCGCCGATAAAACCGCCGACCGCACCGGCACCGAACACTCCAATTTTCACGACGCCCGCCCCCTCCGCATGCCAGGGAGTATAGGCCGGGATCGTCGATTTCCAACTCGATGTCTATGATCGAGCGGGAGCCCGTTGACCAAGCCAGATGCTGCCGACGACCAAAAGGACGCCGACACTCTGAGGCGCGCTCAAGGACTGGTCCAGGAACACCCATCCGAGCAGCACAGCCGTCAGCGGGCTAAGGAAGAGAAGCGCTGACACTGCTGCGGACTCCAGTCGCCCGATGCCCCGAAACCAGAGAACATAGGTGAGCGCCGCGCCGATCAGGCTCAGCCAGGCGAGAGCCAGCAGGTTGGGAACGGTCGGGAACGGCACCGGCGGCTCGAAGGCAAGGGCGATGGGGATGAGGAGCAAGCCACCGGCGGTCAACTGCCACGCCGTCGATGTAAGCAGCGATTCCGTCGACTTCCACTTTCGCGCCAGGACATTGCCAAAGGCCATGGATAGCGCGCCGGCAAGGCCCGCGGCAATGCCGATCTCGTCCAGCGCGGCTTGCGGCGTCAGGACCAGAAGCCCGACGCCGACAATGCCGACAATAGCCGCAACGAGGGACACCGGACGGATCGGCGCCTTAAGAAGGAGCGCTGCAATGAAAACGACGATCAGCGGCTGGACCGCCGCGACGGTTGCCGCGACGCCACCCGGCAGGCGGTAGGCCGCGACGAACAGCATGCTCAGGAAGATCGAGATGTTGAGAGCGCCGAGCACGAAGGCGCGAATCCACCAGATGCCGCGCGGCAGCCGCCGGACGATCAGGAGGAGCAGCAAGCCCGCCGGCAAAGCCCGCAACAGCGCGACCGTCAGCGGAGAAAAGCCCTGTATGAACTGGGTGGCAACAATATAGGTGCTGCCCCAGATGACGGGGGCGATTGCCGTGATGGCGATATCGGAAACGTCTGTTTTCATGAGAACTGAAGGACCTCGCCAAGCGGCCTGCGGGGCTTTTGCGGCCAATTTCCGGGAACGGCGCGGCCGACCGCGAGAAGCATTGTGGGCAGTTCGCTGGGCGTCAGGTTGAACTCGCGGGCGACGCCTTCGGCATCGAACCCGCCCATTGGACCGGTAGACAATCCCAACGCTTCGGCTGCAAAGATCAGGGTCGTGGCACCCAGACTGGCCGACCGCATGGCCTCATCGCGGGCAACCTTTGCGTCGGCATATTGGGCCCGGACAGCCTCCTGCCAACCGGAGGCCATTTCGGTCGGCATGTAACCGGTATCGACGAAGGGGCGCAGTCGTGCGGGCAGCGTCTCGTGATCGGGCAGCAGGCCGCAGATGATGAAGGTCACGGCAGCGTCCGAGACCTTGGCTTGCCCGTGCGCCACATTGCGCAGCCTGGCTTTTCCTTCCGGCGTGCGCACGGCGATGAACCGCCAGTTCTGCAGATTGTAGGCCGTTGGCGCGCGGGTCGCGAGACGGACCAGTTGCTCGATTTCCGCGTCCGCCAATGTATGGGTCGAATCGAACCGATTGGCGGAGACGCGCTGTTCGATAAGGGCGATCATGGGATGTGTCATTCTTTCAGTCCGATCGAATATCTGTCGGACCGACCGTATTGAATTCACCATTCATTGATAATATGGCCATTTCAAAAGACATCATTCACCAATGGAAAATTATTGTGGATCGCTACACCGCCCTCCAGGTCTTCCGCCATGTGGCCGAACTCAGCAGTTTCGCGGAGGCTGGGCGCAAGCTCGGCCTGTCGCCGGCCGCGATCAGCAAGAACGTTGCCGAGCTCGAAGCCAGCGTCGGCACGCGGCTCATCAACCGGACCACACGGCGCATGGCGCTGACGGACGAGGGGAAGCTCTATCTCGAACACGTCGCGCGCGGGCTGGATGCGCTGAAGGATGCCGACGCCGCACTCTCGCCCGTCCGCCAGGCGCCGGGCGGGACGCTGCGTGTTGCCGCTCCGATGACGGTAACACTCATGCGCCTTTCCTCCGTCATCCCAGAGTTCCTGTCCCGCTACCCGGACCTCAGGCTCGACCTGCACCTTGACGACAGGCGCGTCGATATCGTGCAGGAGGGGTTCGATCTGGCCATCCGCGGCAGCGACAAGCTGGAGGATTCAAGCCTGATCGCCAGGAAACTCGCGGTCATGCCACATGTCCTCTGTTCGGCACCGGCTTACTTCGAAGCCCACGGAGAACCGACGGATCCCGCTGACCTGAAATCGCACAACTGTATCCGTTTCAGCCTCTCCGGCCATGCGGACTTGTGGGAGTTTCGCAAGGGCAGCCGAACGGAGAAGGTGGCCGTGAAGCCGCGCTATTCGGTAACATCAAGCCTTGCCGTGCGCGATGCGCTGCGCGCCGGCTTCGGGGTCAGCCTGATACCCCGTCCCTATGTCGAGGACGATCTGAAAAGCGGTCGACTGCAGCGCGTGCTTTCCGACTGGGATACGGTCGAAACCACGCTCTACGCCATCTATCCCTCCCGGCAGCACGTTGCGCCGAAGATCCGCGCGTTTCTCGATTTTCTCGCCGAAACATTCAGCCGCCCGTAATCGCGCACCCCGCCGATGGTGCATGGCACGACGCGTATGGGATCCAACCGGCTCCGATCGACAGAACTTGCACTGTTCCCTGGGGAACATCGGCCATGCGATGCATCGGTAGGTTACCGGCGCATCTCAACCAGAGCCAGAAGGACCGACCTCATGCGCCTGATTGCCGCCACCCTCTTCGCTTTCAGCCTCGCCGGCTCGGCCACTGCCGCCGATCTCATGACCTTCTGGGACAAGCCACAGCACGGCGGCAACAGCTTCAATCGCCTCCCGCCGGACCAAGCCTATTTCAAGGCGCTGGCGGGTTACGGCGCCACCTGGGTGCGCCTCTCCTACGACAAATGGAAACCGGCAAAGCGCGACTACCTGATCGGCGACGCGGACCAATATACGGGCATTCCTGCCGCTGATCTCGAAACGCTCAAGGAGACGCTCGACCGCGCCGACAAGGCGGGCCTCAAAGTGGTCATCGCGCCGCTGTCGCTGCCAGGCATGCGCTGGGCCCAGAACAACGGCAACAAGTTCGACGGTCGGCTCTGGCGAGACAAGATCTGGTGGGACCAGGCGGCGAACTTCTGGCGGGATCTGGCGCGGGAGCTGAAGGACCACCCGGCCGTTGCCGCCTACAATATCGTCAACGAGCCGGCGCCGGAAAAGAACAACGGACTTGCCGAGCACGCCGACCCGCAGGCGATGCAGGCCTGGTACGACGGAAAGCAAGGCAGCGCCGCGGATCTCAGGGCCTTCTATGAGACCGTCATCGCCGCCATTCGCGAGGTCGACCCCGCGACCCCTGTGATGGCGGATGCGGGCTGGTATGCGGCGGCGGATGCGTTTTCCTATTGGCCATCGGCTCTCACGGACCAGAAGATTCTCTACAGCTTTCACATGTACGAGCCCTATGCGGCCACGAGCGCCCCCAACATCAAGCGCGACAAGCCCTATGCCTATCCGGGCTCAGTGCCCTTTGGCGAAGGTGAAGAGACCTGGGACAAGGCGCGACTGGCCGGCTATCTGGCAAAGCCGGTGCAATGGGCCAAGGACAAGGACGTGCCGCTCAACCGTCTCGTCGCCGGCGAGTTTGGCTGCATGCGCCGGTGGGCTGGCTGCAGGACCTATCTCGAGGATGTGTTGACCGCGCTCGACAAGGACGATCTGCACTGGGCCTTCTACAGTTTCCGCGAGGATGCCTGGGATGGCATGGACTACGAGCTCGGCTCGAAGACCGTCGGCTGGAAATACTGGCAGCAGATGGAAGCCAACGAGCGCGACACGACGCCGCGCAAGGCGACGCCGGAGTTCGCGCCGATCAGCCAGCGGCTCGCCGCGGATCGCTGATCGCCTTCCGCCGAAACGCCCTTGAACCAGGGCGTGGCGGGCGGCCGAGCGTGGCGGCAATCCGTGTCGGCGTCACAAAAGCGCTCCATTGCGATGCACATCAGGTCGCAGCCTTCGCCCTTCCGACCAGACGCGGTCTGCTTGGAAAAAGGGCAAGAATCGTTAGAACAACTTTATCCCTGCGAGCACCACGTCAGCCGTGGTGCCGTTTGCAACTTGAGGCATGTCTGTGGACACGACCGGAGCGGCCGTCGCCGACACACGAAAGCGAACCATCTCCCTGTCGCGCACGCTGGCGATAGTGATGGCGGCGCTGGTGGCCCTGACCGCCGCGGTCATTCTCTCGGTCGTCTGGTACATGTCGGCCGGCGCGACGCGGGAATTGCTCGCCCAATCGGCCCATCTCGGCCTCGACGCCGTCCAGACGAAGATCGGCAGCCGGTTTGCGCCGGTTGAAGACCAACTGGCCTTCCTGGCAAAGGAGGTCGCGGCCGGACGCCTCGATCCCGCCGATCCGCTGGCACTGGAGCGGGTGATGACGGGCGCGCTTGCGGCAACCCCGCAAGTTCGCGTGCTCTCCTTCGTCAAACCGAATGGCGAAATCTTTGGCGTGACCCAGGGTCCCAAGGGCGTCTTTTCTTTCGCCGACACGATCAGGACCGACAACGAGCGTGCGGAGGTGGACGAGGCGCGCCGCAGCGGCAAGGCCCAATGGGGGCCGGTCTACTTCGTTCCGGATCCGGCCATACGCACCTCGGTCACGAACCGGCAGCAACCGGCGAGCGTCGGGGATCAGTTTGCCGGCGTCTTCCGCGCAACGATCACGGTTGATGCGATTTCGGACTTTCTGCGTCAGATCGCCGTCTCGAACCCAGGGACGACGCCCTTCGTCCTTTATGGCCGCGATCAGGTGCTCGCCCATCCGATGATGGCAGCGGGCCATCCGCTCCTGTCGGCGGAGCACCGGCTGCCGAAGCTTGGCGAACTCGGCGATCCGTTCCTTGCCACACTGTGGGCGGAGGAGCCTCAGACCTTCCATGATTCCGCGCTGGAAGCGCGCTTCGTGGAGGTCGGCGACAAGGATCGCGTCATTCTCACCCGCGAGATCAAAGGTTATGCACCGGCCCCTCTCGTCGTCGGCGTCGAGATACCGATCGAATCCCTGGAGAAGCCGATATGGGACCTCCTGCGCGCCGGCGTAGCCGATCTCGTGGTTATGCTCGCGGCGATCATCATCGCATGGGTCGTCAGCCGCCTCATCGTTCGCCCGGTCACCAGCATGGCGCATGAAGTCCGCGCCGTCGGCATGCTCGACTTCGCAGCGCTTCATCCTCTGCCGGGAAGCCTCTTCACCGAACTGAACGAGCAGGCGCGGGCCTACAATACAATGCTGACCGGACTGCGCTGGCTGGAAACCTACGTTCCAAAGAAACTGGTGCGCCATCTGCTGGGAAGCGGAAACCTCGCCTCGACGCAGCGAACGGTGACCATCATGTTTACCGACGTGGTCGATTTCACCGCCACCGCAGAAAAGACCAGCGCTGCCGAAGTCGCCGCACTGCTGAACAGGCATTTCGACCTGCTCGGCCAGTGCATCGAGGATGAAGGCGGCACAATCGACAAGTTCATCGGCGATTGCGTGATGGCGTTCTGGGGTGCCCCCGACGATCAGCAGGATCATGCCGATCGCGCCATTCGCGCCGCGCGCGCCATTGCCCTCGCCGTCGCAGCCGATAATGCTGACCGGCTCAAGAAAGGCCTGTCGCCGCTGCGCGTGCGCATCGGCGTCCATTCCGGTCCGGTCGTCTCGGGCAATATCGGCATGAGCGGACGCTCGGCCTACACCATCGTCGGCGACGCGGTAAACGTCAGCAACCGTCTGGAGCAGCTCGGCAAGTCGGTGGCGCCGAACGAAGAGATCGTCGTACTTCTGAGCGGACAGACATTCGAGTTCCTTACCGAAGACCGTTCGGATCTCACGCCGCTTGGCAAACACTGCCTTTCCGGGCGGACGGAACAGACCGAGATCTACCGGTTGCCGACCAAAGGGGAATAGGCGAAACGAAGCGAGCCATCGCTTTTCCAACGATGCCTTCGTATCAAAACACCGGCCTCAAAGCCATCTCCATGCCCAGAAGGAACAGGCAGGCCAGGAAGCCGCGACGGAAGCCCTGAGCGCTCACCCGGCTGCGGAGCCGTTGGCCGGCCCACATTCCAGCAAGGGCCGGAACGACGGCGACCCCGGAAAGCGCAAGGGTTTCGGCACGGAAGGTGCCCTGGGCGCCAAGCCCGACCGCCAGTGCGATGGTCGAAACCGTGAAGGAAAGCCCCAAAGCCTGCACGAGGTCATCCTTCGCAAGGCCGAGGGCTTGCAGATAGGGCACGGCCGGAATGACGAAGACCCCGGTGCAGCCGGTCACCAGGCCGGTCAGCATTCCGACAATCGGCGCCAGCCACCGTTCCTGCCGTCCAGAGATGCGGAACGGCGGAGCGAGCAGCGCGCAGCCGGAATAGATGACGAGTGCTGCCCCGAGCGCCGCGGTGGTCAGCCGCGTGTCGCCGCCGACCAGCCATGCGGAACCGAAGAGTGTGCCCGCAACGATCGCCAGCATCATCGGCCAGAACCGGCGCGCGAGCGGCAGGATGGCGGATCCTGCCAGAAGCTGCCAGACATTGGTCACGAAGGACGGAACGACCAGCAGGCTTGCCGCCGCGACCGGAGAAATCAGGGCGCCCAGAGCGCCCATCGCCACCGTTGGCAGACCCATTCCGGTTACGCCCTTGACGAGGCCGGCGACGAAAAACGTCGCGGCAACGGCCAGCAGGAAAGAAAACGACACGTCGAACATGAGACCGGCATATCCGGTTCGTCGGCATAGACAATGCGGAAGTGCCGATGTCAGACTTCGGCTGGTCCGAAGTCTGATTGTCGATTATCCTTGCCGCATGCCCTTCGACCTCAACGATCTTCGCCTGTTTCTCGCCGTCGTGGACGCCGGCAGTATCACCCATGGGGCGCAGGAGGTCGGGCTTTCCCTACCGGCGGCGAGCGAGCGGCTGCGCGCCATGGAGGCCGCGGGCGACGTAACCCTGCTGACGAGAGGGCGACGCGGTGTCAGCCCAACGGAGGCGGGCGAAGCGCTCGTCCACCATGCGCGCATGATCATCCGCCAGACGGTGCAGATGCGCAGCGAACTGGGAGCCCATGCCAGGGGCGTGCGCGCCACCGTTCGTGTTCTTGCCAATACGGCCGCGATGACCGAGTACATTCCCGAAAGGCTTGCGGCCTGGATGGCAGCCAACCCGCAGATCGACATCGAGCTGAAAGAACGGCAAAGCGTCGAGATCGCCAGGAGCGTCGCTGCCGGCTTCACCGAGATCGGCATTCTATCGGATGCGGTGGAGGCGAGCGGTCTGACGCTGCACCCCTTCGCGACTGACCGTCTGGTCGTGGTGGCCGGGCGTGACCATCCGATCATCGAGAGAACGCAGGTCCGCTTTGCCGATTTGCTCGATGAACGATTCATCGGACTGGCGGGCGGCGCATTGCAGGATCACATCGACAGTCAGGCGGCCAAGCTCGGAGCGAAGCTCAAGATGCGCGTGAAGCTCCGCACCTTCGATGACATCTGCCGGATGGCGGGCGCAGGCGTGGGGGTCGGCATCGTGCCGGAAAAGGCGGCCCGCCGATGCCGTCGAGCGGCCCGGATCTCTGTCATTCACCTGCAGGAAACATGGGCGGTGCGCAGGCTGTCAGTCTGCATCCGCAGTGACGGGCAATTGACGCCGCCGGCACTCAGCCTGTTCGGCCATCTCACAGGCAATAGACAATCCTGAGGCGCATTTACCAGCAGGGAACGCGCGGCGCGCGCAGGTTTGCGCAAAATTTTAGATTGCTGCTGATAAAAATGCTGCTTTTCGCCGCCTGGAAAGCAAAATTTAACCATACTTCTCCATCTTTTGTCCATCAGTCGTCAAGAAGGGGACAATCCGGAAGTCGCGCAGCGGTGGTCGCTCGCCGGCCTGAGGGCCTTTTGCGTGAATTTCTGGCTTGATTTGCGTTGTTGAGTAAGATCATTCGCCCACAGTCTTTGAATCGTCTGTTGCGTCCATTGCTGATCACTTGCTGCGGCACCGCTCTTGTCGGCGCGGCTGCGTGGTCGCTTGTCAGCATGGCCGCGATGGGCAACTCCTTCGCGCATGGTTCGGGCCGCCTGTTGCCCAAGCCGCAGCTCCATTTGGCCGAGAAGACCAAAGAGCGCGCCTGGGACAAACATGCCAGGATCAACCAGGCGACACGGCTCGTCGCGGCCGCCGCGGCACAGCCGGTCGTGGTCGCCAGCCTGGCCCCCAGCGAAGCGCGGTTTGCGCACGATCCAGAATTCCCGAGAGATGCCGAAATGCTCGGCAAGAGCGCGCGCATCGCAGCGGCCGTGAAACAAGCGGTCTTGGCATCCGAAAAGCTCGCAAGCAATTCCGCCCCTGCCGCTTCCGCACAGTCGCACCACCAGAGCCCGACGGTGAGCCTGCCCGCACCGGAACGCTTCGCTCCAATGAGCACCGGTTCCACCGACAAGCCCGCGGTGCAGCTTGCCTATGCCACCCCCTCCCAGAGCCACGTGGACGACAACGCGTTTTCCGCCGTGCTGACCGCACCTGTCGAGGACGATGTCGCAGAGCAGCCGGAACCGGACACGGCTGATGACACGGCCGCACTGCCGAGCCCCGAGGACACGCCATCTGTCGGGCCCATGCCCCAATTCCGCCCGCGCAACGAACAGGCCCAGAAGCCGGCGCCTGAACCCGCGAAGCCCGCAGGCAAGCAGGCCGAAGTCGAGGCCGCGATCAAGGCCGAGGAGACCGGGAAGCCTGACGAACGCGAAGTGCCGGCAAAGCCGAAGGTCGCCTACACCCGACCGGAAGATCCGACGGAGAACACTTCCGGCACCGGCTTCGGCCAGGCGCTGCGAAACATTTTCGGCAGCAGTGCGAAGGCCGGAAACGGCGTTGCCGTCTACGACATCACCGCCGCCAAGGTTTACATGCCCGACGGCAGTGTGCTCGAGGCCCATTCCGGCATCGGCAAGATGGCCGACAATCCGCGCTACGTGGACGTCAAGATGACCGGGCCGACCCCGCCGCACACCTATAACCTCAAGATGCGCGAGACGCGCTTCCATGGGGTCGAGGCGATCCGCATGCTGCCGATCGACGGAAAGAACAAGCACGGCCGCGACGGCTTCCTGACCCACAGCTACCTGCTGCGCGGCAAGCGCGCCGAATCCCATGGGTGCGTCGCCTTCGCCGACTATCAGCGCTTCCTGACGGCCTTCAAACAGGGCAAGGTCAAGCAGATCGTCGTGGTGCCGAGCGGCGGACGTGCGGCCGGCATGCGCCTGGCACAGAACGGCAGAAGCTCCTGACAGAGGCGCCCGACAGCCGGACCGCCGGAGAAGGGCGCTAAAGGTCTTCCGCCAATGAGGAACGGACATTAAGATCCGGGCCTCACCAGGAGCGAGACCGCAGAGGACCGGGAGCCCGTCATGTGCCGAAACATCAAACCCCTGTTCAATTTCGAGCCGCCAGCCACGGACGCGGAGATCCATGACGCCGCGTTGCAGTTCGTGCGCAAACTGAGCGGAACGACCAAGCCGGCCAAGCGCAACGAGGCGGCCTTCGAGCACGCGGTCAACGCGATCGCCGCCTGCGCCCAGGAATTGCTCAGTTCGCTTGAAACATCGCAGCCGCCGCGCAACCGCGAGGAAGAAGCGGCCAAGGCACGCGCCAGAAACGCGATCCGGTTCGCCTGAAACAAAACGGCGTCCGCGACTGCTGGCGCCCGTTCACCGCAACCGCTTGGAAGCGCGCCTCATGCCTTGGCGGCGAGCGCGCTCAGTTCTTCAAGATCGAGGTCGCGCTCCAATTCATGCAATGTCTCGTCGTCGATCTCGCCGGTGCGATGGAGCCGGATGAGTTCGCGCCGCCCGGTTGCGACCGCTTCGAGCACGACATCGAAATGGGCATGCAGGATGGGCGTGTAGTGCTCCGTGCGTTCGGCATAATCGACGATCGACACCGCCCGGCGCTGGTACCGGTCGAGCAGTTGCGGGTGGATGAGATTGCCGCCGTCGTCATAGGCCCGGCTCTGAATGGTCACGAGTTGCGCCTGCGCCATGGCCGCCTCGGCCTGGCTCATGCTGAGGCGCGCCTTTTCCGATGGCGGCTCGACGAGCCCGGCCCATGCGATCACCTGCCCGAGTGTCATGCCCTGGACGAGCACCGTCCCCAGGATGACGGCAAAGGACGTGACCAGGATGAAGTCGCGACCGGGAAAGCCCTCGGGAATGCTGAGGGCGAGAGCCAGCGTGACGACGCCGCGGACACCCGCCCAGGAGACCACCGTTGCGGCGCGCGCGCCGAGCGGCCGATAGCGCTCAATGCCCAGGGCATTGCCGAGGCGGATGAAGAGGTCCGAGCCAAACACCCAGGCAAAGCGCGCGACGGAAAGCGCCACGAGAATGACGAGGATCGGCCACCACATGGTGGCGGCAACGATATCGAAGCCGCCTCCCCGCTCGACGACACCGCGTAGCGACAGGCCGATCAGGATGAAGACGGCCGCCTCCATCAGGAAGACGATGACGGTCCAGAACGATGTGCCGCGCATGCGTGTTGCCGCCGAGAGCACGGTATGCTGATGCCAGCTTGCGATCAGTCCGGTGGTGACCGTGGCGATGACGCCTGAGACATGCAGGTACTCGCCGAGCAGGTAGGACGTCCAGGAAAGCAAGGCCGTGGCAGCGATGATCAGATATTCGTCGCCGAGGCGACGCGCCACCAGGACCCAGGCCGTGCCGATGGCGGTACCGATGAGGGCGCCGCCGATCGCCAGCACGAAGAAGCTGCCGACCGCCTCGCTCGCGCTGAAGGCGCCGGTGACGCCGGCGGCAATCGCGAAGCGGAAGAGCACCAGGCCGCTCGCGTCGTTGAGCAGGCTTTCCCCTTCCAGCAGGATTTGCAGCCGCCGCGGCAGCCGCACCCGCTGCAGCACGGCGCGCGCCGAGACCGCGTCGGGTGGCGACACGATCGCCCCGAGTGCTGCGCAGGCGGCCCACGGGAGCGAGGGGAAAAGCAGGTGCGTGACCATGGCGACGACGGCGCAGGTGAAGAACACCGCGCCGATCGCCAGCGAGGCGATGCCGATCAGATGCCGGCGCAGCCGGCCGACGGCGATCGTCCATGCGCCGTCGAGCAGCAGCGGCGGCAGGAAGATGACGAGCACCAGTTCGGGATCGACTTCGATCGCCGGCAGGCCCGGCACGAAGGCGAGCAGCGCGCCGCCGGCAAGCAGCGCCACAGACGGCGGCAAACCGAACCTGTGGGCGACATAGTGCAGCGCGATGATCGCCACGAACATGCCAATCACCAGTTCAAACAGATGTGTCGGTTCCACGCGCTCTGCCTCCACCCACCAGGACGAGGGCATTACAGAACGCGTCTTGCGCAAACGCAATTGGCACGGCACATCGGCGGCGCGGTTTGAGCGGAAAAGAAGAACGACCAGAAAAGAAAAAAGGGCCGACGGAAAACCGCGGCCCATAAAGGTGTGAAGGTCAATAAACCTCCAGAGGGGAACAGCTGCTGCGGCGGCATTGGGAGGAGAACCGCCATGTGCATCAGCTATGTGCTCTATGCCTGATTTTTGACCACCTGGAAAACAATTATTGTGCAATGCAGCTATGCGTGCACTGCACATGAGCAGGCCCGCGCCTAATGTTGCAAGGCCGCGTTCATCGCGTTTGATCATGTCGGGTGAACGGAGCGCGGCGCGCCGCGGCGCCCGCGACCAAAG
>NZ_JAEPRP010000056.1:40064-40338 GCF_016652895.1 Ensifer sp. SSB1 | reverse complement strand
GCGAAGCCTGCTGGATGCGGATCGGCAAACCACGGAAACGCTCGGAGAAGGTCTTGAAATGCTGGCGTGCCAAGAGCGTCGTCGGTACGACGACGGCGACCTGTACGCCATTCATCGCGGCGATGAAGGCAGCACGCAGGGCCACTTCCGTCTTGCCGAAGCCGACATCGCCGCAGACAAGGCGATCCATCGGCCGGCCACTGCCGAGATCATCGCGTACGGCCTCGATCGAGTTCAGCTGATCTTCGGTCTCGTCATAGGGGAAGCGGGCCGC
>NZ_JAEPRP010000056.1:0-40054 GCF_016652895.1 Ensifer sp. SSB1 | reverse complement strand
CGTCGTAGACGCCGTCCTGAGCGATCAGAGCCGGTGCCCGGCGCGTATGCCGTTCGGCGGCGATGCGGATCAGACCGCCCGCCATATCGAGCAGCCGCTTCTTGAGCTTGGCCTTGCGCGCCTGCCAGGCAACGCCACCCAGCTTGTCGAGGATCGCATCGGTCCCTTCTGCGCCGTAGCGCGACAGGAGTTCAATGTTTTCGACCGGCAGGAACAGTTTGGCGTTCTCCGCATAGACGAGTTCGAGGCAATCATGCGGCGCGCCAACAGCCTCGATGGTACGCAGGCCAACGAAGCGGCCGATACCGTGTTCGGCGTGCACCACATAGCTGCCCTCGTCGAGGCCTGCCACCTCGGCGATGAAGTCGGCACCACGCTTGCGCCGCTTCGAGCGGCGCACCATGCGGTCGCCCAGGATATCCTGTTCGCCGATAATGACGAGATCGCCTGTCTCGAAACCGGCCTCGATGCTAAGAACGGTCGCACCCGCCTCGCCCGGCTTCAGGCTCTTGACCTCGGCCAGCGCCTTGATCGGCTTGATGTTGCCGAGCCCGTGCTCAACCAGCACCTGCAACAGGCGGTCCAGCGACCCTTCGCTCCAGCCCGAGATTATCACCTTGGCGCCCTTTGAACGCCGCTCGGCTATGTACTTGACCGCCTGGTCGAAGACGTTGACGCGTTCGCTGTCCGTCTCCCCCTCGCCCGCCGACTTTGCCCAGCGCATCCCTTGGCGCGCATCGACCGAGATCACCTGACGCGCTTCACCTTCATGCTCGTTGAACGGTGACAAACGAATGGCATCGCGCGAGGCGAGCGCAGCGTTGAAGCCTTGCGAGTTCAGGTAGAGCAGTTCCGGCGGGACCGGCTTATAGGGCGTGCCCTGGGTGGTCTGCGTCTTGCCGGGAGAGGCCGATGCCAGGCGGGCGTCGTAGTAGTCGAGAATGAGTTTCGAGCGCTCTGCGGCTGCCTCGCGCGCCAGGTGATCGGTGACGATGCGGAAACCATCGAGATAATCAAAGACCGTTTCCAGCCCGTCAAAGAAGAGCGGCAGCCAATGTTCCATGCCGGCGTAACGTCGCCCTTCGGAAACCGCCTGGTAAAGCGCATCGTCGCGGTTCGTCGCGCCGAACAGCGACAGATATTGCTTGCGGAAGTGGCTGATCGTCTCCGGTGTCAGCGACACCTCGCTCATCGGGTTGAGATCGAGAGAGCGAACCTGGCCCGTCGTGCGCTGGCTTGCGGGATCGAAGGAGCGGATGGTCTCGAGTGTGTCGCCGAAGAAATCAAGCCGCAGAGGCTCGCCGCTGCCGGGCACGAAGACATCCAGAATGCCGCCGCGCACCGCGTATTCGCCGACCTCACGCACGGTCGCGACCCGCTCAAAGCCGTTGCGCTCAAGCCGCATCGCGATGTCATCCATGCGTACCTGATTGCCCGGACGGGCCGAAAACGCCAGGCTCTCGATCACATCCTGAGGCGAGATTTTCTGCAGGGCAGCGTTGACGGTCACCAGCACGATCGCTGCATGCGGCTTCTTCTTGTGCGCAATGAGTGCGCTGAGTGCTGCGAGGCGACGCGCAGACGTGTCGGCGCTCGGCGATACCCGGTCATAGGGAAGGCAGTCCCAGCCGGGCAGCGTCAGCACCGGAATATCCGGCGCGACGAAGCCGAGGACCTGCTCAAGATCCGCTATCCGTTGACCATCCGACAGAATATAGGCAACCGGCTGACCGGCACGCGCAAGTTCGGCGAGAACCAGTGCCTCGGCACCGGAGGGAACCGGCCCGATCGTGATCTCCCGCTGCGCTTCGACAATTTTCTTCGGATCAAGGCCAGCCAGCATCATCGGTTACTTTATCTCTTAGGGAAGCTTCTCGAAATCGGGACGATAGGCGGCAATCCGCTCGAACATCGACGTCTGATATTGGGGCGGCACCGGCTGTTCGCCAGTGATCCATCTGACGAGATCATTGTCCTCTTCGCGCATGATCGTCTCGAGTTCATCGAGGTCCGCATCGGAAAGCAGCGAAAGCTCGGCTTCTGCAAACTGCCCGAGAATCAGGTCCATCTCGCGAATGCCGCGATGCCAGGCGCGGAAAAGGATCCGCCGTCGACGCGGATCAAGATCGGCGCTGGTACGTGAAATGCCAGTCATGGGAATTCCTTCCTGCCGCCTGCTACTGCGCCGCGCGCCTTCCCAGGCGCATGAATGTCGCTGTAGCACTTTAAGTTGCTGCACATGCAGGAGAGCACCGCGCGTTCGAACGATCACGCGAAAATGCTCTAGCACCTTGTTTCCAGAGCATCTTGTCGCCTCCAGTGATATCACTTGACGCGGGACGCTCCAGGCTACGGTTTGTCGTCACAGCGCTCTATAAACGCTGAATAGGTGATTGTCAGCCTTGCCAAAGCCCGATTTATCATCGCAATTTCATCGCCATGCGCCCCGCCCTGCTCGACCCGCTCTTCTCACCGCTCGACACGCTTCCAGGCATCGGCCCGAAGATCGGAGAACTCTATGCCAAACTGCTCGGCCGTGAAGCGATCGACGACTGCCGTGTCGTCGATCTCGTCTTCCATGCGCCCCATTCGCTGATCGACCGCCGTCAGCAACCGGGCATTGCCCACGCCCCGCAAGGGGTGATCGTCACGATTACCGGCCGGGTCGATCGCCACCAGCCGCCGCCGCGTGGCAAATCCAACCTGCCCTACCGCGTATTCCTGCATGACGAGACCGGCGAGCTGGCGCTCACCTATTTCCGGGTGAAGGGAAACTGGCTGGAAAAGTCCCTTCCGGTTGATGAGACGGTGATCGTCAGCGGCAAGGTCGACTGGTTCAATGGACGACCATCCATGGTCCATCCGGATTACGCGGTTCGGGCAAGTGAGGCGGAAAACCTGCCGCTGGTCGAGCCGGTCTATGGTCTCACCGCCGGGCTTTCGCCCAGGACATTGCGCAAGTCGATCGAGGCGGCGGTCGCACGCGTTCCGGAAATGCCTGAATGGGTGGACGACGCACTGCTGACCAAACAAGGTTTCAGCAGCGCCGCCGAGAGTTTCCGGGCGATGCACGATCCCCGTGACGCGACGGATATAGATCCGCAGGCGCCCGCGCGCCGCCGCCTGGCCTATGATGAATTTCTCGCCGGCCAACTGTCGCTGGCACTCGTGCGGCAGCGGCTGCGAAAGGTTGCGGGAACGCCAGTTCACGCCACGGGTGCGCTCTCCCGGCCGGTCATCGACGCGCTTCCCTTTTCGCTGACAGCAAGCCAATCCACGGCAATTACCGACATTCTCAAAGATATGTCTGGCACCGAACGCATGCTGCGGCTGCTCCAGGGCGACGTCGGCTCCGGCAAGACGATGGTGGCGCTGATGTCGATGCTGGCCGCCGTCGAATCCGGCGGCCAGGCCGTGCTGATGGCGCCCACCGAAATCCTCGCCCGCCAACACCACGCTACCCTCGCCAGGATGGCGGCCCCTGCCGGCATCACGATTGACGTGTTGACCGGTCGCACGAAAGGCAAGGAACGCGACGCCATCGTCGAGCGCATAGCATCCGGCGAGACGCGGATGGTGATCGGCACGCATGCGCTTTTCCAGGACACGGTGAACTACAAGGAGTTGACGCTGGCGGTGGTGGACGAACAGCATCGCTTCGGCGTTCACCAACGCCTGCGTCTGACCGCCAAGGGGATCTCCCCGCATATGCTCGTGATGACGGCGACGCCCATCCCGCGCACGCTTGTGCTCGCGGCCTTCGGCGACATGGACGTTTCGAAGCTGACGGAGAAGCCAGCGGGCCGGAAGCCGATCCAGACCGTGACGATCCCGACCGAGCGTACGGACGACATCGTCGATCGACTGGACGCGGCGCTTCGCGAAGGCAAGAAGGCCTACTGGATCTGCCCGCTCGTCGAGGAGTCGGAAGCTGTCGACGTCATGTCCGCCGAAGAAAGATACGAGGGCCTCGCCAAGCGCTTCGGTAACAATGTCGGCCTCGTACATGGCCGGATGAACGGAGCCGAGAAAGATGCCGTCATGCTCGCCTTCAAGAACGGCGAGATCCGTTTGCTGGTCGCAACCACCGTCGTCGAAGTCGGCGTCGACGTGCCGGACGCCACGATCATGGTGATTGAACATGCGGAACGCTTCGGTCTTGCCCAGCTTCACCAGTTGCGCGGACGCGTCGGCCGGGGCGACGAAGCGTCGACCTGCATTCTGCTCTACAAGGGACCGCTCAGCGAAAATGGCCGATCACGGCTTTCGATCCTGCGCGACAGCGAGGACGGCTTTCTGATTGCCGAAGAAGACCTGAAACTGCGCGGTGAAGGCGAGTTGCTCGGGACACGCCAGTCCGGCACGCCCGGCTTCCGCATCGCCAGCCTGGAAGCGCATGGCGACCTCCTGGAAATCGCCCGCAAGGACGCCGCCTACGTAATCGAGAGGGATCCGGACCTGACGTCGGAACGAGGTGAAGCGCTCCGGACGCTGCTCTATCTCTACCGGCGCGACGAAGCGATCCGCTTCCTGCGTGCAGGCTAGACGTTTCCCAGGATAACTGCAGTGGCGCTTGCATTCGAGGGGACGCCTCGGTGTCAGGCGGTCTTCTGCTGGCCGATCTTCAGCGGTGCATTGGAGAGCGGCTTGTAGTCGGGCGTCACGAGGCCACCGGATATCAGCAGCTTGGCCGCATCCTCCGCACTCATCTCAAGCGGAATGATCTTGTCACGCGGGATAAAGAGCAGAAATCCCGCTGTCGGGATCGGGGTCGGCGGCAGGAAGACAGCAACCATGTCCATGCCGCGTTCATCGAACTTCGCGGCGATCTCGCCCTTCACATCCGTTGCAATGAACACCAAAGACCAGATTCCCGGGCTCGGGTACTCGATCAGTCCGGCCTTCTTGAAGGAGGACGATTGCTCCTGCAGCACCGTCTGGAAGATCTGCTTGGTGGATTTGTAGATCGTGCGGACCAGCGGCGTCCGGTTGACGAGGGATTCGGCGAGATTCACGATCGAGCGACCGACGAGGTTCGCGGTCATGAAGCCGACGAAGGTGATAACGAAAATGGCGACAAGCAGACCGAAGCCAGGAATGGCAACGGGTGAATAGGTGTCCGGATTATAGAAGTTTGGAAGATACGGCTTTACCCAGCCATCGGCCCAATCGATAAACGTTCGCACGAGCCAAACGGTGATTGCCACCGGCGCACAGATGATCAAGCCGGTCAGGAAGTAGTTGCGCAGCCGCGTCGCGATGTAGCTGCGTTTTGAATGTTCCGTCATGCTTTCTTCCGTCTCAACCTCACTCGACGCCGAAGGCAGGATGATAAGCGACGGTGCCCGCCGCCATCGCGCCGGAAAGAGCCAGCGCCATGAAATATTGCGGCGCACAACCGGCGAATACAAGAGCCGATTCGTTGTGGAAACCGAACTTTTGATAATAGGCGGGATCACCGACGACGACGCAGCCGGCTGCCCCTTCGGCCCGCAGCCATTCGAGCCCCTCAAGGACCAGCTGCCTGCCGATGCCTTGCGCCTGAACGTCCGGCTTCACAGAGACTGGCCCGAGCCCGAACCAGCCGGTTTCTGCCGGCGTGAGAGTGACGGGCGAAAAGGCGATGTGACCGACAATCTCGTCGTTCATCTCAGCGACCAGCGACACGCTTAGCGCGCCTGCTTCGCGCAGGCGTTGAATGATCAAGGGCTCGCTCTGGTCGCTGTGCGGGTGCCCTTCGAAGGCGGCCGCGGTCACGTCGCGGATCGCCTTCTCATCTCCCGGGCGTTCATGCCGGACATAGATCATTCGACGGTCACCGATTTGGCGAGGTTGCGGGGCTGGTCGACGTCGGTGCCCATGAACACCGCCGTATGGTAGGCAAGAAGCTGGATCGGCAGCGAGAAGATCATCGGCGCGATGATTTCGTCGACATTCGGCAGCACGATCGTCGCCATGGTTTCGAGCTTGGAGGCCGCAGCCCCCTTCTCGTCGGTGATGAGAATGATGCGGCCGCCACGAGCCGCCACTTCCTGCATGTTGGAAACGGTCTTCTCATAGAAGCGATCATGCGGCGCGATCACGATGACCGGCATGTTTTCATCGATCAGCGCGATCGGCCCATGCTTCAACTCGCCGGCGGCATAACCTTCCGCATGGATGTAGGAAATTTCCTTGAGCTTGAGCGCACCTTCCATGGCCAGCGGGAAGCTGGTGCCGCGACCGAGATAGAGCACGTCGCGGCACTTCGAAAGTTCGCGAGACAGAAGCTCGATCTTCGGCTGAATGGCGTTCAGCACCTGGCCCATAATGCGCGGCATTTCGGCAAGGTAGCGAACCAGCGCCTGCTCTTCCTCTGCACTCACGGTGCCGCGGGCACGTCCGGCGCCGATGGCCAGCGAAGCAAGCACGGCGAGTTGGCAGGTAAAGGCCTTGGTGGAGGCCACACCGATCTCCGGACCCGCAAGGATCGGGAACACGGCGTCAGACTCGCGCGCGATGGTCGATTCGCGCGTATTGACCACCGCGCCAATCTTCAGGCCCAGCTCCTTGCAGTAGCGCAGCGAGGCGAGCGTGTCGGCGGTTTCGCCCGACTGCGAGATGAACAGCGCGCCTGCCTCAGGCGACAGCGGGATTTCGCGGTAGCGGAACTCGGACGCGACGTCGATCTCGACCGGCAGGCGGGCATAGCGCTCGAACCAGTATTTGCCGACGAGACCCGCGAGATAGGCGGTGCCGCAGGCCGAGATCGCGAGGCTCGGCACCTTGGCAAAATCGATCGTGCCGGCGTGTGCCTTGACGCGGTTGCCGGCAAAGTCGATGTAGTGGCTGAGTGCGTGCGCGATCACCTCCGGCTGCTCATAGATTTCCTTCTCCATGAAGTGCCGGTGGTTGCCCTTGTCGATCATGTAGGCGGCAGCCGAAGACAGCTGCTTCGGCCGGTCGACGACATTGCCTTCGATATCGAAGATATGCACGCCGTTTGCGCCGATGACCGCCCAGTCGCCGTCGATCAGATAGGTGATCTCGTTGGTGAAGGGCGCAAGCGCGATAGCGTCGGAGCCGAGGAACATCTCGCCCTTGCCATGGCCGATCGCCAGCGGCGGGCCGTTGCGTGCCGCCATGATCGTCGACGGGTCGTCCTGGTAGAGCACCGCCAGCGCATAGGCTCCGGTGACGCGCTTCAGCATCGCGTGCATCGCCTCGCGCCGACCAAGGCCTTCACGACGGAACTTGGAGAGCAGATGGGCGACGACCTCGGTGTCGGTCTCGGTCTCGAACCTGGCGCCACTGGCGATCAGTTCGTCCTTCAGGTCGGCGAAGTTCTCGATGATGCCGTTGTGGACGACGGCGACACCGTCGGTGAAATGCGGGTGGGCATTGCGCTCGGTTGGCGCGCCATGGGTCGCCCAACGCGTGTGAGCAATGCCGATCGTGCCGGCGAGCGGCTGTTCGCGAAGCCGAATCTCGAGATTGACGAGCTTGCCCTCGGCGCGCCGGCGCTCCAATGCGCCACCGGTGATGGTCGCGACGCCGGCGGAATCATAGCCGCGGTATTCGAGACGCTTCAGCGCATCGACCAGTCGCTCCGATACCGGCTGGTTGCCCACGATGCCAACAATACCGCACATAGTCGTCTCCGATTTGTCCCCGCGCCGGTCGTGGCGCCTCAGTCGATAGGGGCGGATCTCCCGCCCCTTGCGCTGCCTTGGTAAAGCATTTGCCGGGCGAGGCAATCCGCCCCGATTTCACTTTCGGTTTCAGTATTTAATGCGCTGCAGGTTTCCCTGAATCACAGCTCAAGCAGGCAGAAATCAGCCGCGCTTTGGGCCTATTCCGCAGCCTTCGCAGCCTTCTTGGCCGCCTTCACCGCCTGGTAGCGCTCGCGCAGCAGTCGTGCCCGGCCCGGCTTGATCTCCTGGCGCGCGCGGCCGAAGGCGACGGCATCCGCCGGAACATCCTCCGTGATCACGCTACCCGAGGCAACCAGGGCGCCGTCCCCGATCGCCACCGGTGCAACCAGCGACGAATTCGAGCCAATGAAGGCATTTTCGCCAATCCTGGTCTCGTGCTTGTTCACGCCGTCGTAATTGCAGGTGATCGTGCCCGCACCGATGTTGGTGCCCGCGCCGACGAAAGCATCGCCGATATAGGTCAGGTGATTGACCTTGGCGCCGGCACCGATCTCCGCTTTCTTGACCTCGCAGAAATTGCCGACCTTGGACTTTTCGCCGAGATCTGCGCCCGGACGCAGTCGCGCGAACGGACCAACCGTCGCCCCTGCCCGGACCGTCGCACCCTCGACATGCGAGAAGGCATGAATGATCGCGCCGCTCTCCACCCGCGCGCCGGGGCCGAAAACGACATTCGGCTCGATCAGCACATCCTGCTCGAGCACCGTGTCCCAGGCGAGGAACACCGTTTCCGGCGCGATCATCGATACGCCCGACAGCATCAGTTCGTGGCGGCGGCGCTGCTGCCACAGCCGCTCGATGAAGGCGAGTTCCGCGCGCGTGTTGCACCCGGTCAGTTCTTCTTCGGGGGCCTCGACGGCCATCGCCCGGCCGCCGATTTCGCGCACGATCTCGACGAGGTCGGTCAGGTAGTACTCGCCCTTGACGTTGGCGTTGCCGATGCGGCCGAGCAGATCGAGCGCCTTGCGACCGTCGATCGCCATCAGCCCGCCGTTGCAGTAGGTGATGCGGCGCTCTTCTTCGGTCGCATCCTTGTGCTCGCGGATGGCGAGCAAGGCACCGTCCTTGACGATCAGACGCCCATAGCCGCTCGGGTCCGCCGCCTCGAAGCCGATCACCACCACGTCATTGCCGGCGGCAAGGCCGTCACGGGCCGCCTCGAGCGGCTCCGGCGTGATCAGCGGCGTGTCGCCGAAGACGACGAGAATGTCGTCATAGCCTTTTGCAATGGCGTCACGCGCGGCCAGCACCGCGTGCCCCGTACCCAGCCGTTCCTTCTGCAGATAGGAAGAAACCGACACACCGCCGACATCCGCAGCCGCCGAAACCGATTCCGCATCGCGGCCAACCACCAGGGCGATATCGGAGATCGAGGCGCTTGCCAGCGCCTGAACGACATGCGCGATCATCGGCCGGCCGGCAACCGGATGCAGCACCTTCGACATGGACGATTTCATCCGCGTGCTTTCACCGGCAGCCAGAATGATGGCCAGGCACGTGCGTTCCATACAATACTCTCCTTGGTCTTTCCGAGGCTGAAGCCCCTCGCACAATTCCTTAAATCGAAATCGGCTAAAGTACAAAATCACGCTCGATTCGGCGCGGTGGTACCGCCAAGATATTGCGAGAAGCATAATTCTCACAATCACGTCGCATTAACCGGCTTAAAACCGGATGATGGCATAAGAAGGCGCGGAGCCTGTGTCAGCAAGCAGTGCGGGTGCATCGCTCCCCCGGGGGAGCGAAACCGCAAATGCATAGCCGCACCGAACTGGATGTACAGGCACGACCGACGAGCGTGGCCCTCAGCTTCGTCCGCTCACCGTTGTTCCTGCTTGCCTTCTCCCTTGGCGTGCTCGCGCTGCTGCTGTCCATCACGATCCCGCAGCCGATCGGCCCGATGTTCTGGGATCACTATCTCTATCTCGATGCCGCCAACCGAATTCGAGACGGCCAGGTGCCGTCGGTCGATTTTTTCACGCCCGTGGGCGCGCTCGGTTACTACCTGTTCACGGGTCTGCAGGGCATCTTCCCCAACGGCCAGCCCCTGTTGCTGGCGAGCTGGTGTCTGCTGCTCGTCACCGGGCCGGCGATCGCACTCGTCGTCTTTGACATCCAAAGGCGCTCGACGCTGCTTGCCTATGCGATCCTGCTGCCGTTCCTCGCTTTCTCGGTGCTGCCGTTCAACACCGGTGATTTCTATCCCTACCCCGGCTCCGATGGTTTCGGCATCTACAACCGGCAGGTCTGCCAGCTCCTTTACGTGCTGGCAGCGGCAGTGGTTCATGTCCGCGACCGCGGTATCCTTGTGCTCGTGGTTGCAGCGGCGATGGCCGCCCTCTTCTTCGTGAAGATCACCGGCGTTGTCGCCGGTACTGTCCTTTGCCTGATGGCCTTTGCCGCCAGCCGTATCGCCCTCAAATCAGCGGTCGCCGCAGCCTTGCTGTTCTTCGCCGTGCTCGGCATGGTCGAATTTTCGGTGGGCGCCGTTTCGGCTTACATCGACGATATCCTTGCGCTTCTGGCAGTCAACGATGGCAGCCTTTTGCCACGCCTGCTACAGGCCGCGTCGCTCAACGCCGGCCTGCTAATCCCAGCCGGACTGCTTACGCTGGTGCTTTTCGTGACGCACCTTCCACCCTTCGCACGGTCCTTGCGGCAGCTTGGCGGGCAGCCCTCTGCTTCGGCACTTGGTCAAGTCTTCGACCAACCGTTCTTCTGGCTGGCCGCCTTCGTCCTCGCCGGCATACTTTTCGAAAGCCAGAACACCGGCAGCCAGGCCTTTATCTTTCTGCTGCCTTTGCTCCTCAAGATCGTAGCCGACGAGGTCACCGGCGGCGCGCCCAGGCGGCGTGCGATCACAGTGGCTATTCTCGCGCTAGCGGCCGCGCTTCCTCCGGCCACCGCCGTCCTACAAAAGAGCGCTCGCGCCTGGATCGGCGCGGTCAACAATGTGCCGCTTGAGAGCCGGAACCTCAAAACGATGGGTGCGGTCAATCTCCGCCCCATTCTGGCACTGCGCGCCGAGCGCCTGCGCGAAGTCTATGCGGCCCATCGCCCTACATTCGATGCTTTCGCAGATGCGGACGAGCTCCCGTCTTTCCTGCTTTACAGCGATTTCGATTTCCAGGCCGGCTGGCTGAAGAATGTGGACGACGCCATCGATGCGATACGTGCCTATGAAGCGGCCAACGGCGTACGTTTCGAGACGATCCTCAACATCGACTTCACCAATCCCTTTCCCTGGCTGATGGATCGCCGCGCCCCGCACCATGTCGCCATCGGCGCCGATCCCTTCCGCGCCGTGCCGCCGCCGGATGAAAATGTCCGCACCGCCATCCGCGCGGTCGACGTCGCGCTCGTGCCGACCTGTCCGGCCACCAACGTCAACCGCATGCTGCTGTCGCTCTATCTGCCGAGCCTCGAGCCCGGCCATAGCCGGGTGCAGCTGACCAAGTGCTATGACGCCTTCATCCGCAACGACCTGAAGGCTGCGGCCATCGGTTCCTGAGAGTTGGCGACTAGGCCTCGGGCCGCAGACGGCTTTCGGTCAAAAGCCCGCTCTCCTCCAGGATCGGATAGGCGACGGACGCGACATGGGCGTTGACGCGCTTGAGGTCCCGCAACATGTCGAGGTGAAGCGAACTGGTCTGCAGGCTCTGAACCAGCCCGTCGCGCAGCCGCTCGATGTGCCTCTCGGCCGAACGCTTCTCCATGTGGCGAACGCTCACCTTCACTTCGATGAGCTGCCTGGCAAGATCGGCATTGCGGCTGACGAAGATGGACTGCGCAACGCGAAGATTGTCGATCGTCAGGTTGAAGAGACTTTTCAGCTCCTGATAGCCCTCCTCCGAGAACTTCAGTCCGTTGTTGACCTTTTTGGCAATCTCCTCGCAGAGCCCCTTCTCGATGATGTCGCCCATATGCTCGAGGTTGATGGCATAGTCGATGATGACGATCGAGCGCCGGCCGTCCTCCTGGCTCAAGCCATCGCGCCCCAAACGCGACAAGAAGATCTTCACTTCCTGCTGCAGCTGGTCGACCTGCTTTTCGAACTTGCCGATGTCGCGAATATCCGAGAGATCGTTGTTTTCGAAGGCGCTCGCGGCGCGCATCAGCATCATCTCGACCAGATCGCCGACGCGCAGAACTTCGCGTGTCGCCCCCGACAGCGCCATGACCGGCGTATGCAGGGCATTTTCATCGAGGTAGCGCGGTCCGCTCTCTTCGGTCTCCGTATCGGGAATGAACCGGACCATCAGTTGCGACAACGGCCCGGCAAAGGGCCATGCGAGGATCGCGACGGCGAGATTGAAGGCAAGGTGGATATCGACGGGCAGGTTTTGCTGCGGCAGCGGCAGGCTTTGCAGGAACTCCACACTCATGCTGGTCAATGGCAGTGCGATCAAGCAGCCGATCGCGCGAATGACGAGATTGCCAAGCGTGACGCGGCGCGCCGATGGAGCGGAAGCCAAGGTCGCCATGACCGGCGGGATCGCCCCACCAAGGTTCGCCCCCAGCACGAGCGCCACGGTCAGCCCCACGGTCAGGATGCCTGCAGACGAGAGCGACAGGACCAGCATGACGACCGCCAGGCTGGAGGAAGAGGCGAAGGCAAGCCCGGCGGATATGATGAGCGCGACAGGCCACGCACTGTCGAGCATGCCAAGGAAGGCGGCAAGTGCTGGAGAATCACGCATCGGCTCGGTCGCAGAGCCCAGCAGATGCAGCGACAGCAGCATGAGGCCGATCCCGACGAACGCCGCCCCGAGACCCTGACGGGCATTCGAACGACTGGCGCGATGCAGCACCACGCCGACGAGGATTACCAGCGGTGACAGCCACTCGATACCGGTTGCGACGATCCAGGCGGTCATGGCGGTGCCGACATTGGCGCCGAGGAGCACGATCTGCGCCATGCGAGAACGCACGAGCCCTTTTTCCACGAACGACGCGGTCATCAGTGCCGTGGCCGTCGAACTTTGCAAGGCCAGCGTCGCGACAAGCCCGGTCGCAAAAGAGCGGACGGCCCCATTGGTTCCTTGGGCGAGAGCGGCGCGCAAACGTGCGCCGAAAGCACGCGTCACGCCATCCTTGACGAGCGACAGCCCGAAAAGGAGCAGCGCTACTGCGCCGAAAAGATTGACCATCACGATTGTCGACTGCATGGCATGCCTTCCCGCGGGGTCTTCAGAATCGCCCCTAACTCCTGCAACAGAACCACAGATCCAACGCGTATTCGACTCAATCTGACAGATAAATTTCGATTGCCGGCTAATGAATCCGACACGGATTGTACCGAGTGCGCCCGATGCGCCGAGCGGGCCTTGGCAACCTCTCACTTTTGCCACGACGGCCCGGTGGCAGGCATTGAAAACCGGGCAATCGGGACGGACGAACCATCACACGCATGCGCGCAATTTGCGGCAAACAACCCTTCATTTCCTGTTTCGTTTGTTTTAAGGAACGATCTCGTTTGGCCGTTGGCCACCGCATTGCAAAGAGGTTTCTGCCCCCATGCTCGAATTCCTGAGAAGCGCTGCCCAGACCTGGGTCGTCAAAGGCCTGCTAATCGTTCTCGTTCTGTCGTTCATGGTGTGGGGCGGCTCATCGCTGACGATGACGAACCAGTCGGATGCGGTGGTGGTCGTCGGCGACGTCAAGGTCAAGGCGCCAGAGTTCCGGCTCGCCTACGAAACCATGCTGGCTCAGGCCTCCCGCCAGCTCGGCACCCGGTTGACGCCACAGCAGGCCCGCGCCTTCGGCATCGAACAGCGGGTCTACTCGCAGGTCGTCGCCGGCGCTGCTCTCGACCAGCTTGCCAACGACATGAACCTCGGCCTTTCGCAGGATCGGCTGGCCAAGCTGATCGCCGACGATCCGGCGTTTCACAGCGTCAACGGCCAGTTCGACCGCCTGACGTTCTCGAGCGTTCTGCGCAATGCCGGCCTGCGCGAACAGGACTACATCAACAGCCAGAGCCAGACGGCGATCCGCTCCCAGATTGTCGACGCGCTCTCGGACGGCTATGCCGCACCCAAGGTCCTGACCGACGCGATCGGCGCCTACCGCCACGAAAAGCGCACCGTCGACTATCTGCTGCTGTCGAACGCCAATATCGACGCCGTGAAGGCACCGGGCGACGACGTACTGACGCCCTGGTACGATACCCGCAAGGCGAATTACCGCGCCCCGGAATATCGCAAGATCAGCTTCGTGAAGCTCGAGCCGGTCGACGTCGCGGACACTGCCGCCGTCACCGATGATCAGATCCGCACCGAATATGACCGGCGCAAGGAGAGCTTCCGCACCCCTGCGACGCGGACCATCGAGCAGCTCACCTTCCCGTCGCGTGCAGCGGCTGACGCCGCATCGGTCAAACTTTCTTCCGGCACGAGCTTCGACGAGCTGGTGAAGGCCGAAGGCAAGACGTCGGCGGACGTCCTTCTCGGCGAGTTCACCAAAGATCGCGTGCCTGACGCCAAGATCGGCGAAGCGGCCTTCGCAATTGCCGCGGACGGCGGCGTATCTCCGGTCGTCGACGGCGCCTTCGGCCCAGTTATCGTCCGTGTGACGAATATCCACCCGGAAGCGGTCCGCAGCTTCGATGAGGTGAAGGAAGAACTGCGCAAGGACCTTGCCCTTTCCGTGGCAAGCGAAGAAGTCATGCGCCTCCACGACAAGATCGAGGACGAACGCGCGTCGGGTGCTCCGATCAAGGAAGTCGCTGACCAGCTCAAGCTGAAACTTGTGACCATCGACGCGATCGACGCAACCGGCAAGGACAAGAACGGCGACGACGTCGCCGGCCTGCCGGAGCAGACAGCCCTTCTGCAGGAAGCCTTCAAGGCCGATGTCGGCGCAGAAACACTCCCGGTCAATGTCGGCCGCGACGGTTATGTCTGGTTCGACCTCGACGAAGTCATCCCTGCGCGCGACCGCACTCTGGACGAGGCTCGTGACGAAATCGGCGCCGACTGGATGGCCGAACAGCAGCGCGCCGCCCTTGCCAAGAGGGCCGGCGAGCTCAAGCAGCGTGTCGAGCAGGGTGCAAAGCTCGCCGACATCGCCAACGAACTCGGCCTCGCCGTTGAAACGAAGTCCGGCCTGACGCGCTCCACCTCGGACGCGGCCCTCAGCCCGGCTGCCGTCGCTGCGGCCTTCTCTGGCCCGAACGGTTTCGTCACCAACGCTGCCGGCATCGGTGGCGAGGGACAGGTGCTCCTGCAGGTAACCGCAGTCGAAGACGGCGGCCCGACGGACGCGCTGCAGGACGACAGCCGTCAGATCGAGGCCATGGCCCGCGTTAGCGGCGAAGACATCCTGGATCAGATGGTCGCCACGTTGCAGGCCGCCTACGGCGTCTCGATCAACCAGACGCTTGGCGAAACCGCCGTCGCGCAACGATAGGCCCAGAGGAAACAACCGATGAGCGATCTCAAGCCATTCGTTGCCAAGGTCGCCGCCCGTGAGGCGCTGAACCGCGAAGACGCACGTGCCGCCTTCGAAATCATCATGTCGGGCGCCGCGACGCCATCACAGATCGGTGGCTTCCTGATGGCGCTGCGGGTGCGCGGCGAAACGGTCGATGAGATCGTCGGTGCAGTCGGCGCCATGCGTGCCCGCATGCTGCCCGTCGACGCACCGGCCGATGCGGTCGATATCGTGGGAACCGGCGGCGACGGCGCCGGCACCTACAACATCTCGACGCTTGCATCGCTCATCGTCGCCGGCGCGGGCGTCCCGGTCGCCAAGCACGGCAACCGCGCGCTGAGCTCGAAGTCGGGGACCGCCGACGCGCTCTCCTGCCTCGGTGTCAAGCTCGACATCGGTCCGGAAGCCATCTCGCAATGCATCCGCGAGGCAGGCGTCGGCTTCATGTTTGCGCAGCAGCATCATTCGGCGATGCGCCATGTCGGACCGACCCGGGTGGAACTCGGCACGCGCACGATCTTCAACCTGCTCGGCCCGCTTTCCAACCCGGCCGGTGTCAAGCGCCAGCTCGTCGGCGTCTACGCCCCGCAATGGGTGCAGCCGCTCGCCGAGGTTCTGCGCGATCTTGGCTCCGAAAATGTCTGGGTCGTTCATGGTGAAGGCCTCGACGAGATCACCACGACCGGCACGACGCAGGTGGCTGCTCTTGCGGACGGCAAGATCTCAACCTTCACGCTGACGCCCGCCGATTTTGGCCTTCAGACAGTGACGCTCGACGCACTGAAGGGCGGCGACGGCGCCCACAATGCCGTTGCGCTCCAGGCCGTCCTCGATGGCGCCGAGAACCCCTACAAGGACATTTCCCTTGCCAATGCTGCGGCATCGCTGATGATAGCCGGACGGGCAAAGGACCTTAGCGATGGCATGGCCCTCGCCCGCCAGTCGCTTTCGAGCAGCGGCGCCAAGATGGCGCTGCAGCGCCTGATCAGCGTTTCGAACGCAGCCTGAGGAAGGATCGGCAACGATGACGGATATCCTGCGTAAGATCGAAGCCTATAAGCGCGACGAGATCGCGGCCGCGAAAGCGCAGACACCGCTTTCCGAACTGAAGGCGCGCATCGCCGAGCAGTCTGCGCCCCGCGGCTTTTACGCGGCGCTCGCCGCGCGCAAGGCGGCCGGCACATTCGGACTGATCGCCGAAATCAAGAAGGCAAGCCCGTCCAAAGGGCTCATTCGTCCGGACTTCGATCCGCCGGCACTCGCCAAGGCCTATGAGGCGGGTGGGGCCGCCTGTCTCTCCGTGCTGACGGATGCGCCGAGCTTTCAGGGTGCGCCGGCCTTCCTGGAGGCCGCGCGTGCGGCCTGCGGCCTGCCGGCCCTGCGCAAGGACTTCATGTTCGACAGCTACCAGGTGTTCGAAGCGCGTGCCTGGGGTGCGGACTGCATTCTGCTGATCATGGCGTCGCTCAACGACGACGACGCCCGCCGCCTTGAAGATGCGGCCTTCGAGCTTGGCATGGATGTGCTGATCGAGGTGCACGACGCCGAGGAAATGGAACGGGCACTCAAGCTCACATCCCCCCTTGTCGGCATCAACAATCGCAATTTGCGTACCTTCGAGGTCGATCTCGCTGTCTCGGAACAGCTTGCAGGCATGGTTCCATCCGATCGGCTGCTGGTCGGCGAAAGTGGCATCTTCACCCATGAGGATTGCCAGCGCCTGGAAAGGAGCGGCGTCACCACCTTCCTCGTCGGCGAGAGCCTGATGCGAAAGAGCGATGTGGAAGCGGCAACACGCACCCTGCTGACCGGCGCGGCAGCCACGCTGGCGGCCGAGTAATGGGTAAGCCGACGCTCACGCATCTTGGTGGCAGCGGCGAAGCGAACATGGTGGATGTCGGTGACAAGGCCGAGACCGTGCGTGTGGCGGTCGCCGAAGGCCATGTGCGCATGAAGGCGGAGACGCTGACACTCATTCTCGAAGGCGACGCCAAGAAGGGCGATGTCATCGGGACGGCGCGGCTCGCCGGCATCATGGCTGCCAAGCAGACCGCCAATCTCATCCCGCTCTGCCACCCGCTGATGCTGACCAAGGTGACGGTCGACATCACGCCCGACCCAACGCTTCCCGGCCTCCGGGTCGAGGCGCTTGCCAAGCTCACCGGCCGCACCGGCGTCGAGATGGAAGCGCTGACGGCCGTGAGTGTCGCGTGCCTTACCATCTACGACATGGCGAAGGCTGCTGATCGCGAGATGGAGATCGGCGGGATCCAGGTGGTCAGCAAGTCCGGCGGTCGGTCCGGCGACTTTCGCCGCGGAGGGAACTGAGGCCATGTCGCTGCTATCCGTCGAAGATGCGCTCGACCGAATCCTTGGCAGCGCTGCTCCGAGACCACTGACCGAACATCTCGGCCTTCACGATGCTGTCGGGCGGGTCCTTGCCGAAGATATCGCGGCGCTCGTCACCCATCCTGCGTTCGACAATTCGGCGATGGACGGCTACGCAGTTCGCCATCAGGATATCGAGACCATTGGTGCGGAACTTGCCGTCATCGGCCAATCGGCCGCCGGCCATGGCTTCAAGGGTGAGGTTGGGCCGGGACAGGCCGTCCGCATCTTTACCGGAGCGCCCCTGCCCGCCGGCGCCGATACGGTGATCATCCAGGAAGATACCGAGCGCCTGCCGGAAGACCGGATCCGCACCAAGTTCGTGCCCGGCAAGGGCCGCCATATCCGGTTGGCCGGACAGGACTTTGCGCGGGACGAAAAGGCGCTCTCGGCTGGTGACGTGCTCGACGCCGGACGACTGACGCTGGCTGCCGGCATGAACCGTGCGGACCTTCCCGTCTTCAGGCGGCCGAAGATCGCAATCCTTGCGACCGGCGACGAACTGCTGCCTCCCGGGAGCAAACCGGGGCCGGACCAGATCATCGCCTCGAACAGCTTCGGCGTCGGGGCAATCGCCCGCGACAACGGCGCGGAGGTCATCGATCTCGGCATCGTCGCCGACGACCAGCAGGCGATTGCCGCTCAGGTCGCGCGGGCTCAGGCTGCCGATGTCGACGTGCTCGTCACGCTCGGCGGCGCATCGGTCGGCGACCATGACCTGGTCCAGGCAACGCTGCTTTCCTGCGGCATGACGCTCGACTTCTGGCGCATCGCCATGCGACCGGGTAAGCCGCTGATGGTGGGTAAGCTCGGAGAAACGACCGTGCTCGGCCTGCCCGGCAATCCGGTCTCGAGCCTCGTTTGCGCACTGCTGTTCCTGGAACCTCTAACACGCAAGCTCGCACGCTTGCCGTCCCGCGAACGCATTGCGACCGCCCGGCTTGCTAGCCCGCTGCAGGCCAACGACGTCAGGCAGGACTACGTTCGCGCACGTCTCTCCAGAGACGAAGACGGGAACCTCGTCGCACATCCCTTCTCACGGCAGGATTCGTCGATGATGAAGGTCTTTGCGCAGTCCGACTGCCTGATCGTGCGCCGGCCGCACGTTGCAGAAGCGCCTATCGGCGCATACTGCGACATTCTCAGGCTTCGCTGACGTGATCTGCGAATTGGCCCGTGAAGCGTTGCTGACCTGCGCGGGTTCCTTTCCACGCCACAGCTGAGGCTGATGTCATGGCGCCGACATGATAGCCCTGTAGAAGGGAGCTACTTGATCGCCGCTGAGGACGTCCGACTACGGATGTACTAGCGGACCCGCGGTGATCTGGAGAAAGGTCGGGTTCAGCCCGGCCTTTTGCATTTGTGGGATTGGCCCGGGCACACGAGACGATACCAGCGCTCTGAGCCGGAGCAAACGCGTCCCCGGCCCTCTCTAAAAGTTCATGGATCCGATCAGCTGGACGCTTCGTCGCTGCGGCTGACCAGGATCTTGTCGATCCGGCGCGCGTCCATGTCGACCACCTCGAAGCGGTAGCCGTGAGCGACGGCGATATCGCCTTCCTCCGGGGTCTTGCGCAGTTGCTGAACCAGGAAGCCGGCGATCGTCTCGAAGTTGCCGTCGGCATCGATCCCCTCGATACCGATCGTCAGGTGAATTTCGTCGATCGGCGTACGGCCGTCGACGAGATAGCTGCCATCCTCGCGCACGCGGATCAGCGCGTGTTCGATGTCGTCGTAGTTCGACGGCAGCACGCCGACGATAGCTTCGAGGATATCGGCAATGGTGATGATGCCTTCGGTGCTTCCATATTCGTCGACGATCATCGCCATGTTGATGCTCGACGACTTGAAGGCGTCGAGCGCCTTCAGGCAGGACGCGGTTTCCGGCAAAGTATGGATCTCGCGGATGTATTTACGCACGTCGAACGGTCCGGAGGCCGGAGCGTTCAGGACTTCCTTCGCCAGAACGGCACCGAGCACATCGCCGCTCGGTCCATCGACCACCGGATAGCGAGAGTGGCCGAACTGATCGATCTTGCGGCCAACGGCCTCGAGGCTGTCGTTGACGTCGATGAAGCTCACCTCGGTGCGATGCGTCATGATCGACTTCACGTTGCGGTCGCCGAGGCGGATGATTCGCCGGAGCATCTCGTGTTCCGACTTTTCGATGGCGCCGCTCTCGACACCCTCGGCCATGATCGCCTGAACTTCCTCTTCCGTGACGTGATCGGGATCGTCCGGGCGCATGCCGAGAAGGCGCATGGCGACCGATGCGGCCGTTTCGAAGAGGTAGACGACCGGAGCAGCGACGCGCGACAGGAACAGCATCGGCCGGGAAACGAACATCGCCAGCGCTTCGGAATTCTTCAACGCCAGCTGCTTCGGGATCAGTTCGCCGATGACCACCGACAGGAAAGTAATCAAGGTGACGACGAGCGCGACGGCAACCGTGTTGCCGTAGGGATGGATCCAGGCGATTTCATCGAGAATGGGCGCGATCTTGGCGGCGATGGTGGCGCCACCATAGGCGCCGGCAAGCGTGCCGACCAGCGTAATGCCGACCTGGACAGTGGAAAGAAACTTGCCCGGATCTTCCGCCAGCCTCAGTGCAACCTCGGCCCGGTGATTTCCCTGTTTTGCCATCTGGCGAAGCATGGGCTTGCTTGCCGAGACGATTGCCATTTCCGAGAGAGCAAAAAATGCATTGATCAAAAGCAGGACGAAAATGACAAAAAACTCGGACATGGTCTCCAGATCACCGTTGACGAAAGCCGCTCCGCTGGGAACGACCAATCACCAGATAAGGCCAGCGGGCGATCTGAGCAAGCACAAGCGTTGAAATCTCTGCGATCGCCGAACATTGAAGATCGCCAATGGCGGAATTTCGAACAATCCCGGCCGCTCTGAAAGATCAGTTGCTGTTTTGCAGGGCGCTGCGAACCCGCTCGCGACCGATCTTGATGACATTTTCCATCGCGAGCCGCGCGCCGACTTCGTCGCGGCGGCCGATCTCTTCGACGATGCGGATATGGTTGCGGGCGACTTCGTCGATGCCGCCTCTTTCGGCAACGGGCGAACTCAGCTTGAACACGCCAACGAGCGCCGCTTCGATCAGCCCGCCGACCGTGCGCATGAACGGATTGCCGGAGGCCTCGGCGACAGCGAGGTGAAACTTCAGATCGGCGACGGCAAGGCTCTCGGCGGTATGGCCCTCCTCGCCCATGGCGACGGCAAGGCGCATCATGCGGCTGATTTCGGCCTCCGAGGCATTTCTGGCGGCCAGCGCCGCCGCATGCGGCTCGAAGGCGAGGCGCACTTCGCTGAGGTGATAGAGGAAATCTTCATCGACCCCGCACTCGAAGTGCCAGGTCAGGATATCGCTGTCGAACAGGTTCCAGTCGTTGCGCGGCGTTACGCGCGTGCCAATGCGTGCGCGCGGCACGACCAGCCCTTTGGCCGCCAGCGTCTTCATCGCCTCGCGAAGCACCGTGCGCGACACCTTGAAGCGTGCCGCAAGTTCGGGATCGCCCGGAAGGATCGAGCCCACAGGGAACTCGCCGGATATGATCGCCTTTCCAAGCTGATCGACGACATGCGCATGGCTCGTGCGTTTGCGCGAGCCGGACACAACTGTTTCCAGCAAACTCCTGTTCAATCCATCTCCTCCAGGCACTCCCCTGCCTGATTCCTGCCGACGCGCGGATATCGATGCCTCGGAGCACCGCCAACCGCTTGCCTCAAACTTGCGCAAACGAGTGTAGTTTGATCAACCGATTCCGAAAAGCCCCCGGAAAGATAAGCAGAATCGGCATCCGCCTCTATCCTGAAAAAGACAAACCCCGCCACGACGGCGGGGTTTTCTTAACTTCATTTCTGCGCGATGACTTACTTCGGCAGCTGGTCGTCGACACCTTCGACGTAGAAGTTCATGCCAAGCAGCGTGCCGTCGTCAGACGTTGCGCCGGCTGCGAGCCATTCGCTGCCGTCCTGCTTCTTCAGCGGGCCGGTGAAGGGCTTCAATTCGCCCGACTTGATCTTGGCTTCGGCGTCCTCGGCAAGCTTCTTCACGTCGTCAGGCATGTTGGTGTACGGCGCCATCGTCAGGATGCCGTCCTTCAGGCCGTCCCAGCTGGAAGTCGTTTCCCACTTGCCATCGAGGAAAGCCTGCGTGCGCTTGATGTAGTAAGCGCCCCAGGTATCGACGATCGCCGTCAGCTGCGTTTCCGGGCCGGCCTTGATCATGTCAGACGCCTGGCCGAAGGCCTTGATACCACGCTCGGCGGCAACCTGCATCGGAGCCGTGGTGTCGGTGTGCTGCGTCAGGATATCGACGCCCTGGTCGACCAATGCCTTGGCAGCATCAGCTTCCTTGCCCGGGTCGAACCAGGTGTTCGCCCACACGACCTTGATCTTGAAGTCCGGGTTCACCGAGCGCGCGCCGATGATGAAGGAGTTGATGCCCATCACCACTTCCGGGATCGGGAAGGAGGCGATGTAGCCGGCGACGCCCTTCTGCGACATCTTGGCAGCGATCACGCCCTGGATGTAGCGGCCTTCATAGAAGCGGCTGTTGTAGGTCGCGACGTTTGGCGCGGTCTTGTAGCCGGTGGCGTGTTCGAACTTCACGTCCGGGAACTTCTGCGCGATCTTGATCGTCGCGTCCATGAAGCCAAAGGACGTCGTGAAGATCAGGCCGCAGCCCGAGCGTGCGAGGCGCTCGATGGCGCGCTCGGCATCCGGGCCTTCCGGCACGCTTTCGAGGTACTGCGTCTCGATCTTGTCGCCGAGCGCCTTTTCCAGCTCCTGGCGGCCGATGTCGTGGGCCTGGGTCCAGCCACCGTCGGTCTTGGCACCGACGTAGACGAAGCAGATCTTGGCCTTCTCCTGGGCACCCGCAGTCGATGCAAAGCCGATTACGGCCGCCGTACTTGTGAGAGCGAGTAGTAGTTTCTTCATTTTTTCACCCCTGTCGGTTTGAGAAACATTTGTCTGAAATGCTTGAAGTCACCGGTCCGGTACGAACGGTTTGCCGAGCGATGCCGGCGTATTGATCAAGGTCATGCGCCGATTATGCGAAATGAGAATGAGGACGAGGATCGTCGCGACATAGGGAAGCGACGAAAGCAGCTGCGAGGGGATGCCAAGGCCGAACGCCTGGGCGTGCAGCTGGCTGATCGAAACGGCACCGAAGAGGTAACCGCCCGCCACCAACCGCCAGGGCCGCCAGGAGGAGAAGACCACCAGCGCCAGCGCGATCCAGCCGCGGCCGGCCGACATATTCTCCACCCATTGCGGTGTGTAGACCAGCGACAGCTGCGCCCCGGCAAGGCCGGCACAGGCGCCGCCGAACATGACGGCGAAATACCGGGTGCGGATGACGTTGACGCCGAGCGCGTGCGCGGAAGCGTGGCTGTCACCGACGGCGCGCAACTTCAGGCCGGCGCGGCTCTTGAACAGGAACCAGTGCACACCGGCAACGATCGCAATCGACAGGTAGAAAATGATGTCCTGCCGGAAGAGCAGCGGCCCGAGATAGGGGATATCCGCGAGAATCGGTATCGCGATCGGCTGCAGCTTGATGCCCTGCATGCCGAGGAAACTCTCGCCCATCATCCCGGAGACACCAATCCCGAGCAGCGTCAACGCAAGACCCGTCGCCACCTGGTTCGCCACCAGCGTCAGGGTCAGGAAGGCAAAGAGTTGCGAGAAGATCGCGCCGCAGGCGACGCCTGCGAGCATGCCGAGATAGGGCGAGCCGGTGATCTGGGTGATCGCGAAGGCGGAAACCGCTCCCATGATCATCATGCCTTCGACGCCGAGGTTCAGCACGCCGGATCGTTCCGTCACCAGTTCGCCGATTGCGGCCAGTACCAGCGGGGTCGCGGCGGTGATGACACTCAAAAGGATCGCTTCGACGATACCCATCAGCGGCTACCTTCCGTCGTTGTCGCAGTCAACCGGTCGAAGATCAGTTTGATGCGATAATGGATGAGCGTGTCGCAGGAGAGCACGAAGAAGAGAAGCAGGCCCTGGAAGACGCGCGTCACCTTCTCGGAAACGCCGATGGACAACTGCGCTGCCTCACCGCCGAGATAGGTCAAGGCGAGCACCAGGCCGGCGGCGACGATGCCGAGCGGATTGAGGCGGCCAAGGAACGCAACGATGATGGCGGTGAAGCCGTAGCCGGGCGAGATGACCGGGCGCAGCTGCTGGATCGCGCCGCTGACCTCGGAAATGCCGGCAAGGCCGGCAAAGGCACCAGAGAGCAGCATCGAAAACCAGATCATTTTGCGTGAAGAGAAACCGGCAAAGCGCCCTGCCCGCTCCGATTGGCCAAGCACGGAAATCTCGAAACCCTTCAGCGTATAGCGCATCATGAACCAGACGAGGACCGCGGCGATGATGGCAAAGGCGAAGCCCCAATGGGTGCGCCCGGAGGCTAGCATCTCCGGCAGGATTGCATCGACGGCGAAGGTGCGCGTCTCCGGAAAATTCATGCCGCCCGGGTTGCGCCAGGGTCCACGCACCAGCCAGTCGAGGAAAAGCTGGGCGACATAGACCAGCATCAGGCTCGTCAGGATCTCGTTGGTGTTCATATGCGCCTTGAGGAAGGCGGGGATGGCAGCGAACAGCGCGCCGCCGAGCATGCCCATCAGCATCATCAGCGGCAGCACCAGCGGCGACTGCCAGTCATAGAAGACCACCGGCAGGATCGAGCCGGCGATGGCGCCCATGATGAACTGGCCTTCGGCGCCGATGTTCCAGTTGTTGGAGCGGAAGCAGACCGAAAGTCCGACGGCAATCAGGATCAGGGGTGCCGCCTTGATCGCCAATTCGTGCAGCGACCAGACTTCGCTCAAGGGTTCGACGAAGAAGCTGTAGAGCGCCATCACCGGGTTCTTGCCGAGCAGCGCAAACATGATGCCGCCGAAGACGATCGTCAGCAGGAAGGCGATGAAAGGCGACAGGATCGAAAACAGCGTCGAGACCTTGGCGCGCTTTTCCAGTTCAATGCGCATGTGCGGCCTCCGTGCCTTCCGTCTTGCCGTACATGCCGCCCATCAGCAGGCCAATCTTTTCGCGCGAAAGCTCTTTCGCCGGATAGGGATCGGAGAGCTTTCCGTCGCTGATGACGGCGATCTCCGTCGCCACCTCGAAGATCTCGTCGAGATCCTGACTGATGACCAGAACGGCAGAACCTGCCTTGGCGAGATCGACAAGCGCCTGGCGGATGCGACTGGCGGCACCGGCATCGACTCCCCAGGTCGGCTGGTTGACGACCAGCACGCTCGGCTGGCGGTCGAGTTCACGCCCGACGATGAACTTCTGCAGGTTGCCGCCCGAAAGCGAGCCGGCCGGCGGGTCCTCGCCGCTCTTGCGCACATCCATCGCCTCGGAGATGCGCTTCGTGGCGCTCGTCACCGCATCACGGCGGATGACCTTGAGGAAGCCACCGCCGAGGAATGCCTTGGCGTCCGAGCGGCTGCGGGCAAGCACCAGATTGTCCGAAAGCGGCAGCGCCGATACGGCGGCATGGCCGTGGCGCTCTTCGGGAACGAACCCGGCGCCCATCAATCGGCGGGCATTGATGTTCCTGTTGCCGACCGGCCTTTGGCGGATCTGCACGGCATTGTCGTCAGCAACCGGATACTCGCCCGACAGCGCGTCGAAAAGCTCGCCCTGGCCATTGCCGGCGACACCGGCGATCGCCAGCACTTCGCCGGCATGAACTTTCAGACAGATGTTCTTCAGCGATACAGCAAAGGGCGTGCGCGCGGGAACCGTCAGATGACGTGCCTCCAGTTGTACCTGTCCCTTGGCGCTGGTGCCTTCCGCCGTCACGGCGGCAACGTCGCTTCCGACCATCATGCGCGCCAGCGACGACGGGGTTTCCGCCTTCGGGTCACAGGCGCCGGTCACCTTGCCGTGGCGCAGCACCGTCGCCCGGTCGCAGATGCGCTGCACCTCTTCGAGGCGGTGGCTGATATAGAGAACCGAGCGTCCTTCGGCCTTCAGCTTGTAGAGCGTTTCGAACAGGCGGTCGGCTTCCTGCGGCGTCAGAACAGAAGTCGGCTCGTCGAGGATGATCAGGCGCGGGTTCTGAAGCAGCGCGCGCACGATCTCGATCCTCTGGCGCTCGCCCACGGAAAGATCCGCTACATGCGCCTTGGGGTCGAGCGGCAGGCCGTAGGCATGCGACAGCCTCGAGGCCTCTTCCGCTACCTTCGCCAGCGAAATGTTCGCGTCCATCGAGAGCGCAATGTTTTCGGCCACGGTCAGCGCTTCGAACAGCGAAAAATGCTGGAAAACCATGCCGATGCCGAGCTTGCGCGCAGCGGCTGGGTTGGCGATTCGTACGCTCTGGCCCTGCCAGATGATCTCGCCATCCGTCGGCGCCAATACGCCGAACAGCATCTTCACCAGGGTCGATTTTCCGGCGCCGTTTTCGCCGAGAAGGGCGTGGATCTCGCCCTGTTCAATCTGCAGATTGATCCCATTGCAGGCCGCGAAGCTGCCAAACAATTTCGTCAGGTTGCTCACAGCCAATAGATGACCGTTCGCCGCTACTCCCTCAACAGGCACGCTGCCCTCTTTCCCCTCTGTTGATCCGCGTCCGCCTTAAGGCTTCGATCACGGAATCAGCAGTGTTGTTCCACTTGTTTTTCTTGTCTCGAGATCCGTATGCGCCCGCCCTGCATCGGCGAGCGGATAAGTCTGATTTATATTGATACGCACTTTGTTGCTTTGCACAATATCAAACAGGGAATTTGCACACGCTTCCAGCGCAGGCCGCGTGGCAACGTAACCGAAGAGTGTCGGACGGGTCGCAAACAGCGAGCCTTTCTGCGCCAGAATGCCGATGCTGAAGGCATCCACCGGGCCGGACGAATTGCCGAAGCTGACCCACAGGCCGCGCGGCTTGAGGCAGTCCAGCGACGCCGGATAGGTGTCGCGCCCGACGGAATCGTAAACCACGTCAACGCCGCGGCCATCGGTCAGTTCCTTAACCCGCGTGACGAAATTGTCGGTGCGGTAATTGATTACGTGGTCGTAGCCGTGTGCCAGCGCCAGATCGATCTTGTCCTGCGATCCCGCGGTGCCGATCACGGTGGCGCCAAGCGCCTTGGCCCACTGGCCAGCGATCAGGCCGACGCCGCCGGCGGCGGCATGGAAGAGGATCGTCGTGCCCGGGCCGACCTGATAGGTCTGGTTGAGCAGATATTGCGCCGTCATGCCTTTCAGCATCATCGCAGCCGCAGTCTCGAGGCTGATGCCGTCGGGCACCTTCACGAGCTGCGAGGCGTCGGCATTGCGTTCGCTGGCATAGGCGCCATCGGCCGAGGCATAGGCGACGCGGTCACCGATGGAGAAGAGGCTGACGCCATCGCCAACGGCTGTGACGATACCAGCACCTTCCTTGCCCGGCACGAAAGGCAAGCCCGAGGCGGACTTGTAGAGGCCGGTGCGGAAATAGACGTCGATGAAATTCAGGCCGACGGCGACCTGGCGGATCTGCACTTCGCCCGGGCCTGGCGGCGAGAGCGTGACGCCTTCGAGTTTCAGGACCTCCGGTCCACCGAGTTCGCGTACCACAATCGCCTGTGCCATTGCCTGCTCCTATTTCCGGCCGAGACTTGGAAAAATCTGCAGCACGAAGCCAATCACGTAGAGATAAATGCCTGTCACGACAAAACCGGTCACGACCCAGGCCGGCGTCGCAAAATGCAAGAGCAGCGCGTAGACACCCAGCGCCGACCAGAGAAGGAAGACACCGAGGTTCAATGGTCGCAAACGCTGGACGCGGACCGGATGGAGGAAATTGATCGGCAGGAAGGTAAGGGCCACCGAAACGAAGACCACGACCGACGCCGTCACCTCGCTCGCCTGAATGACGAACAGCGTGAAGACCACCATGTTCCAGACGACGGGGAAGCCTGAGAAGAAATATTCGTCCGTCTTCATGCCCATGTCGGCATAGTAGATCGCGCTGGAAACCACGATTGCGCCGGCGGCAACGAAAGACCAGGGCTCGCCGATCATGCCGCTCTGGTAGAGCGCAAAGGCCGGCAACAGCACATAGGTCACATAGTCGATGACGTTGTCGAGCGTATCGCCCGACCAGTTGGGCAGCACTTCCTTGACACGCACCTTGCGCGCGATCGGCCCGTCGATGCCGTCCACAAATAGCGCCAGGCCCAGCCACCAGAACATATCGACAAAGCGGTGCTCGGCTGCGGCAACGACGCCGAGGAAGGCAAGAAACGACCCCGATGCGGTCAAGATGTGCACGGAAAAGGCGCGGATCTCGGCGTAGGGAACTCGTCTGTAGTTAAAGAACTTCATCTGCGGACGCCGCCTACCCCTGACTTTTCCCCGTACGGGTTGTTTTTCACGGGCGAGCTTGGGGCCCGCCTCAACCGCTCTGCGGCGCATTGCGCGTAATATGCACCCTTTGCAACGCATCGCCACTAAAATTCAAGCTTAGCGCCATGCCACAACCCTATTGTCCTGTGGACACTTGCAAATTGCTTCTGCGCTGATTCTACCCATTTATTTCGCTCTCGCCCGCGACTAGAGGTATGATCGAGGCTTGATAAGGACGCCTCCCAGCGTGCTTGAAAGGTTGGTTGGATCATGGATCACTACGACATCGCCATCATCGGTGCGGGTCTCGCGGGATCGCTCGCGGCCATCGCACTTGCCGACGCCGGTTACCGTGTCGCCTTGATAGGCCCGGAGCCGACGGTCGCCGACGGACGCACCACGGCGCTGATGGACCAATCGATCGAGTATCTCAAGAAGCTCAATCTTTGGGAAAAGGTCGAACCGCTGACGGCACCGCTCTCGACCATGCGTATTCTCGACGGAACCAATCGGCTGCTGCGCGCGCCGCCGGTCAATTTCCGCGCTGCCGAAGTCGGGCTCGACGCCTTCGGCTACAACATTCCCAACGCGCCTTTCATCGACATTCTGCGCCAGCGGGCCGAAGAGAGCGCGACGCTGACGCGCATCACCACGTCTGCTATCGGCTTCGATCTTTCGGATGCTGTCGCGACGATCGCGCTTGCAAACGGTAGCCAATGCAGCGCGCATCTTCTTGTCGGCGCCGATGGTCGCCGTTCGCCGGTGCGCGAGGCGGCGAAGATTTCCGTCAGCACCTGGTCCTATCCGCAGACGGCGGTCGTTCTGAACTTCGCGCATGAATTGCCGCACCAGAACATCTCGACTGAATTCCACACCGAAAGCGGCCCCTTCACACAAGTGCCCCTGCCCGGTAACCGCTCCAGCCTCGTATGGGTACGCAAGCCCGACGACGCTGCACAAACGTTGACGCTGGACCTTGCCGCACTCTCCCGCGCGGTCGAAGACCGGATGCAATCGATCCTCGGCAAGGTGACGGTCGAAGGCACGCCGCAATCCTTCCCCCTCTCGGGCATGACTGCGCAGCGCTTCGGCGAGGGCCGCGCCGTCCTTCTCGGCGAAGCGGCCCACGCCTTTCCGCCGATCGGGGCCCAGGGCCTCAACCTCAGCCTCCGCGATGTGATGACGCTCGTCGATATCATCGGCGCGGCAAACGGAGAGGCGCTTGCCGGCGATATCGGTGATCGGTTCGACAGCCGTCGCCGACCTGATATCATCAGCCGCACGGCGAGCGTGGATCTGCTCAATCGCTCGCTGCTTTCCGGCTTCCTGCCGGTGCAGGCGTTGCGCGCGCTCGGGCTGCATGTGCTTTCCGCCGTCGGACCTCTCCGCCGCCTCCTGATGCGCGAAGGCGTCCATCCCGGCAGCGCGCTCCACGCCCTCAAGGAAGGCTTAAGGGAAAAGATCGGGCGGAAGAGCGCCTGAACGGATCAGGTAAAGCAGGCCGGTGACGGTGGCGACGGAAAGCGTCGTGGTGATCAGGATCGTCGCCGAGGCGCGCTCCTGCCACACACCGTATTGATGGCCGATAACGAAGACGTTCGTTGCCGTCGGTAGTGCTGCAAGCAGCACCGCCGTCTGCACCCAGACCGGATCATAATTCCCCGTCAGGCTCATCGCCGTAAACATGACAAGCGGATGCAACAGCAGCTTGGCTGGAACGATGTAGCCGATCTCGACAGGAATGCGTTTGATCGGACGCAGCGCCAGCGTCACGCCCATGGCAAAGAGCGCGCAAGGTGCCGCGCACTGCGCGAGATAGTCGATGAGCCGCTGAACCGGCACCGGCGGCTGTACCGCGAAGAAGGCCGCAACGACGCCGGCAAGCGTCGCCAGGATGAACGGGTGCAGAATGATCTTACGCGCGACGCTCGCGGCAAGCACCAGCGGCTTTTCCTGCCGGCCGCCGGAAATCGCCATCATCGCCGGCGCAACGGCGAAATGGGCCGCATTCTCGAAGCTGAAGATCAGCGCCACCGGCACCGCGGCGGCATCGCCCAAGGCGAGAAGCGCCAGGCCAGGGCCCATGTAGCCAATGTTACCGTAAGCGGCGCCAAAACCCTGGATCGTCGCCTCGGCAATGGAATTGCGCCTGACATAGACGCCGATGAGGAAAATCAGCGAAAAGACGATGTAGGTCGCACCGACGGTCGTCAGGATGAAGTCGGCCCGCGCCAACTGCTCGATCGGTGTGCGTGAGACCAGCTTGAAGAACAGCGCCGGCAACGCGAGATAGATGATGAAGGTGTTGAGCCACCCCATCGCCTCGGCAGGATGCTGGACGAAGCGCGCCGTCAGATAACCGAGAAAGATCAGGCCGAAGAACGGCAGCACCAGGCCCGCGATTTCCGTCATCTTGTCCCTCGCATCTTTCACTTTCCTGCACCGGCGCCCGGCTCGCACCCCTAGCTCAGAAACCGCCCTGGCGATTACGCCGGGCCCGGCGAAAAGTGATTCCGAAATACGAGGGTATGCCCTAGCCGATTTTCATCAGGATCGGGAAGGTCGTCTGGAACCAGATGGCAACGGAACTGATGAAACCGAAGAGAAACGCCAGGCCCGCCAGCACCAGAAGACCGCCCATCAGCTTCTCGACCAGGCCAAGATGGCGGCGGAAGCGGAACAGGAAGCGCATGAAGGCACCAGAGAAGCCGGCCGCGATCCAGAACGGAATGGCAAGCCCGAGCGAATAGACGGCGAGCAACATGGCGCCGTCGGTCACGGTGTCGCGTGCAGCGGCAACGCCGAGGATCGTGCCGAGAACCGGGCCGATGCAGGGCGTCCAGCCGAAGGCGAAGGCGAGCCCCATGATATAGGCGCCAGAGAGCGTCGCCGGCTTGCCGCCCCCCTGAAAGCGCGCCTCTCGCGCAAGCAGCCCGATCTTGAATACGCCGAGGAAATGCAGGCCCATGATGATGATGATCACGCCGCCGATGCGCGACAGCAGATCCATGTGCTGCCGGAGCAGCATGCCGATCGACGAGGCCCCTGCCCCGAGCGCTACGAAGACGGTCGCGAAGCCGAGCGTGAACAACAGCGCCGCCGGCAGGACCGCACGCCGGGTGCTGCCAATCGTCGCCGCATCACCGCTGCGGAACTGATCGACCGAAACGCCGGCCATGTAACAAAGATAGGGCGGAACGAGAGGCAGAACGCAGGGCGAAAGGAACGAGAGGGCACCGGCAAGAACGGCGGTCCAGATGGAAATATCGGCGATCGACAACGGCAAGAACTCCGGCACGCGGCATTTGGGCCATTCCTTAGCCGCAGGATCATGATGATACCAATCACCTTTTGGCGATCATTGCGCCATGCACCGTTTCTTCACAAAAGCCGCAATTTTTCGGTTGACCGACAGGAAACACCCGTGCATATGTCCGCCCACTTCCGCCGGGCTTCACGGTCGCGGCCAGGGAGCGCGTAGCTCAGCCGGTAGAGCAACTGACTTTTAATCAGTAGGTCCAGGGTTCGAATCCCTGCGCGCTCACCACGAATATCCACCAAATTGGCAAAAAACTGAACGATTGCAGTCTCTTGTAGGTTTCATTCCGCGCGCGACGAAGCGCGTCACGAACGTGCATTGAGCAAACGGCTCAGCATCTCAGTCGACACTTGCACGGTCGTGGAAGCAGGTCGAACCCGGAACTCAGGCATTGATCTCGTCGACCTGCTGTTTCAAGCGCCGATCAGGGTCCGTGCGCTAGAAATCGAAGTAGACCGTGACGCCTGAGCGGCGTTGGTAGCGGTAAGGGTCATGGTAGCCATAGTACCCACGGTCACGGTAGCCGCCATAGTACCCGTATTGGCGCGGGTAGCACCTGCCGTAATAGCCACATGAACGCCAGGCTTGGCGCCTATCCCATCGACGATCCCACCGGCGGTCTGCGTGCCAATGTCGATGGCTCCGATGGTTGACCTGTTCGACAGTGCCCGTCTGTACGTTTTCGGGTCTCGGCACGAATATCGGAGCGGCGCTCAGCGGCAAGGCGAAAGTCGCAGCCAAGCCAATCGCTGCGAAGGCGGATAAGAGCTTTTTCATCGTAACTCCTCCTATCTGCCAATCACTTTGGGCTATTCTGCCTGAACCTCCGATGAATACCTAATACACCCGGGCTAAGTGATTCGGCGCTGGCCGGATGCGCCCCCACCGCCGGCATGCCGAGCGGCGCGGCCATGCAACTCCGGAACTTTCCTTTCGAATCGGCAGTTCCCTCCGTGACCACCAAGGAGAAACGCCATGGCGAACGATCTGAAAGCGGGCTTCACCGGAAAACCGACCGAACCACCAACAGGCGTCCGCAAGGTCGCAAAGACTTCCGCCGACGCTGTGAGCCGTGAAGCAAACGCTGTGACCGTCGGCGCTGCAGACCACCCATATACCGCGTCAGCCTGACGCTTGCTGTCGGCTTGGTTGCGTTTGCGATCGGCTACACTATCGGCCAATCGTCGATCGACAGCGGACCAAGCTACTGGCGATAGTCGCCTCTGCGCTTCCACGGGCTACTGCACGCCCTGTCGTTTCAACGTCTGCCCTATGCCCGCGAATCATCCCTATCGACAATTGCGCGCGTTGCGTAGATGCTGAACCTCACGCTGAGGATGCAGAGTGGTGAACTCCCAGGTTGGTTTGTAGCAAAGGGGTGACAGCATGAAAAAGCTTATCATTGCGCTTGGAATCATTGGGACGCTTGCGTCCTGCACGCAGACAGAGAAAGGAACCGCAATCGGGGCCGGCACCGGTGCCATCATCGGCGGCGTCGTGAGCGACAGTTGGGGCGGCGCTGCGATCGGCGCTGTGGCCGGTGGCATCATGGGCAACCTGATAGGTCGTTCCCGGGAGCGCGAAGGATATTGCATCTATCGCGACCGCTATGGCCGCCGCTATGAAGCGCGCTGCCAGTAACAGCCGACCGTTGAAGCAACCGCGCATCTCCTGCAATGCGCGCGACTTCAAATCCCGCGAATCTCTCCCATCGCAAACGATCTGACCGCCACTCGCCTGGCGGTCAGCGTTACATCTTGCAGATTGGCGCTGAACCATTGCGGCGCCAACTCCGGCCATGCGTGATCGGGCGGGACACAAGCACGGGAACAATGCGAGCGCCGTCGGCTAGCGCACCGGTGCACGCCAGAGCAGGGATAACCGGCGAACAGCATGAGACGTTGTCCAGCAAGCGTGTTACACTACGGAAATGACCGACGAAGAGCAGACTTACGAATATTCGGAATTTTCCGGCCAGTTCAGTGACGACGGCGTCGTCGTGGAATTGCGAATCTATCGGCCGGCAGGCACGAATCACGATTGGGTCCTCGAGGTTATCGATGAGGAGGGTTTTTCCACCACGTGGGAGGACCCCTTCCCCACCGACCGCGAGGCCTTTGAAGAATTCATTGCAACCGTCCAGCGCGACGGCATTCAGGCCTTTACCGATGAGCCGCCACAGACGGTTCACTGACCCAATCCTGAAATTCGGCTCGCACTGTGCCTAAGAACATATCGCTCCTGGGCCGCGCTTTCACGCCACCACCCCTCGCCTCGACGCGCGCATCTTCAGGGGGCTCATGCCATATTCGCGACTATAGGCGCGGGAGAAGGCGGACAGGCTGTCGAAACCGCAACGCAACGCAATCTCGCGGATCGGGCTGCCGGAATCACGCACCAGCCGGTGTGCGACCTGCAGACGGAGGCGCAGATAGTAGGCGCCGGGGCTGGTCGACAGCCCGCGCGCAAACAGCAACTCCAGCTTGCGTTGCGAAATCGACAGCCGCTTCGTCAGAGCTGCGATCGTCAGCGGACGCTCAAGCGTGCGCTCCATCAATCGAATCGCTTCGGCGAGTTCCGGATCGCGCGTTTCGATCCGCCCGAGCGAAACGAACGGCTGGACGTCAGTCGCGCTATGGGTCTGGTCATAGACGAAGATGCTGGCGACATCGAGCGCCAAGGCCGAACCCAGCCTTTGCGTGATCCAGTGCAGCATCATGTCGAATGTCGGCGAGGCGCCGCCTGACGTCCAGAACTTGCCGTCGGCGACGAAACGGTCGCCAAGCACCGTCAAGGCCGGAAAGGCCTGGCTAAAATCTTCAAGCTCCTCCCAGTGCGCGGTCGCCCGACGACCGTTGAGCATGCCGGTTCGTCCGAGCAACCAGCAGCCCGATTCGATGCCGGCGACGATATCGAAGTGCCGGGCGCACTCCTGCAGCACCCCGATGAATTTCTTGTCGACATGCCGATCGAGATTGAAGCCACCGATCACCAGCAGGGCGTCGCCGGCAAGCGGCTGGGCAAACTTGCCGTCGACCACGATCGGGATGCCGCAGGTCAACGTCACTGGTTTTCCATCCGCCGAAAGCAGCCGCCAGCAAAACACGTCGCGTCCGGAAATGCGATTGGCGGCGCGCATTGGATCCAGCACCGAGGCGAGCGACATGATCGACGACTCCGGCAGGATGACGACGCAAACTTCGATCACAGATTGTGGACGTCCATCAGAAGCCATGCGGGAAATGTCAAATTTCGAGCGATAAATGTCAATTCCGGAAATGACGTTCAGGCATTATCAGACCGTATCGATCTCCCTACGCGCGGCGCTGCAGCCCCGCGCTGAGACGTTCCCCTTTCCGCCTTTTGCCGGAACGGGCCGGTTGGAGCCATCCACCGGCCCGTTTTTTTTATGCCGCCACAAAAAGAAGAGCCGCTGTGGCGGCACGCATCATCGGCCGGATCCGACGCAGCACCGGCTCCCGCGTGGGCGTCAAGAATGCGGGCAGCGCCGGCAAGGCCTCGACCATTTGCAACTTCTGCTGTACGTTTGCGCATATATTCGGCCGCTGTTCCGGACGATAAGCATCGTCTGCTGTCAGGGTGGCAATCGGCGTCAATATATTGCGTATACTCTACGGAAATCCGCATTTTCCGCAGACTGTTCTCTCCAGTATCTGGAAGTGCACCATGAGCGTCACGAGGCTTCTGCTGATCTTGCCGCTTGCAGCGGTCCTGACCTATCTCTTGTTTCTTGGCCTCATCTTTTTTTCGCAGCGTACCCTTCTCTATCCGGGGGCAAATGCCGCCGCACCGAACCCACCGATCTGGGGTGAGAAAGTCGCCGTCAGCACGCCGGACGGCGAGACGCTACACGGGCTTTACAGACAAGGTGAACCCGATAAACCCGCTGTGCTGCTCTTTTTCGGCAACGGCGATCGAGCCGACAACTATGAGTTTCTGGCGCAGGCACTGGCTGCGCGCGGTATCGGATTGCTCGCGATTTCCTATCGCGGCTATCCAGGATCGACCGGCTCACCCACCGAGCAGGGCCTGCTGACGGATGGCATCGCGGCGTTCGATTGGCTGGCACCCCGGGTCAAAGGAGGCATCGTCGTGCTCGGCCGCTCCCTCGGCACCGGCGTCGCGGTGAACACTGCCGCACAAAGACCCGCCTCTGGCGTGGTCCTCATCTCCCCGTATCTATCGGTCCTCTCGGTTGCCGAAGCGCGCTATCCGTTCCTTCCCGTCAGGCTCCTCATCAAGGATCCCTTCCGCTCCGATCTCAAGATAGCCGCGGTGAAACAGCCAAAACTCTTCATTCACGGCCGGCTGGACGACAGCATTCCCCTGTCGTCTGGCGAGGCGCTCTACCGCATCGCTGCCGAACCCAAACGGATGCTGATCGACGAGCGCTCGGGCCACAACGACATCTGGAACGAGAATACGGTAAGGGAAGTGATCCGATTTGTGGAGGTGTTGCCGAAGGACGCCGCCTAGGCGGACACCACGCAGCTGATGACAGTGTCCATGATTTCAATCAAAGAAACAGATAGTTGAAGCTAGGAGACGAAATGGCTGAGAAAGATAGCGAGAGTCCGGGCGAGCCTGCAAAAGGACCTCCGTATACGTATGGAGATCCGTTGCCGCAGGGACACGACTGGATTGAAGTGATCTACAAGTTCTTAATCGCTCTCAAGTCGGCCGTTCCAAAGAAGTAGCGCTACCTCACTCAGCCAGCGTGAAGTCGAGCTTGTACGACATGCCCGGCTCGAACTGGATGAGGGCGACGGCTCGCGAGGTAATGTCGTCGAACTTCGACGATGGCGGTTGTGGGCGCAAAAGCCACCAGTTGTCTTCGGCCATGGCACGCGCGAATTTTCTCATGGCACGCGTTTTTTTTGGAGCGGACAAGGAGAATCTTGGGAGGGGTAGCGAGTGGATTGGCTGGGGCTCTTAGTAATCATTGGTGGCCTAATTATCCTTCTCGGCGCCCTTGACAGGGGGAAAGCATCGGAGGCCACGACGAAAATTCCGCTGGAGCCTTGCTTCCGGTGCAATCCGGGAGATGTGCGCCTCCACAGGAAGACCAAAGACGATTGGTATGTCAGGTGTTTCAGTTGCGATGCATCCACCGAACCAACGCCTGCGGCACTGGTGGCGATCACACAGTGGAACGACGTGAACAAGGCACTCACAGCCTCTAGCAATGGTACGAGATCTTGAATGCCGGTCCCTATCCTCTCCTCAAAGCACAACTTGAGACATCGGGGAAACATCGTTGAATGGCTAGAGCAACGAAACGGCTACTGGATCAACTCCGAGAGGCCCAAGCGCCCAAATATGACCGGCGCTCTCGATCTCCGGGGATTCCTTGGCCTGATCGACATAGCCGCAGCATAGCCGCCTGGCATCAGCGTGCTCTTTAGGCAACGCCAAGGCGATCTCCTGCTCCTGACATGGAAACAGTAAAACGAGCTCCACCTCTCCTTCGAGCACGGCAATACGAAAAGCGCGTCCGTGTGCGCGCAACAGCAAGCTCAAGGCGATGATCCGTGCGCTGCCGAAGGGCAGGATGCAAATCTTGAACAACTCGCGCGGCCGGCTATGGACGAAGGACGGCTTCAAAACGTCATTGGGGAAAGAGCGCGCCAAGCTGAAGATCGAAGGCATGACATATCACGGCACGTTCATCACCGAACGGCGGCGGGAAAGAATCGCGTCGATCACCGGGGGCACCCACAGAAGGGGGAAGAGTGCCTGAGAAGTATCATCGGGCGCTGGATCAGCAGTCCAGCGATGTTGACATTCTTCGGATGGAAAAGAACATCACGTCAATGGAATCTGTAAACGGCTATCGAAAAGCTGTAAACGGAGTCCAGCCGACACCCCAAAACACCAGCTAAGTCTTTGATTTTTTTGGCGACCCCTGCAGGATTCGAACCTGCGACAACCTGCTTAGAAGGCAGGTGCTCTATCCAACTGAGCTAAGGGGCCGTCCCGGGCTGTGCCCGTCGGATGCGACCTGGGACCTTAGTGGGTCCAGGGCTGCATCCGGTTGAAACGGAAGTTGTCCGGGTAGGACACGCTCTTGCGCGTCGCTTCCTTCGGCGCGATTACGCGGTATTCGATGCCGTTGCGCTCGGCATAGGCGATGGCCTGCTCGGCGTTTTCGAAGGTCAGCCGCAGCTGCTGCTTCATGTCGCCGGAGCTGGTGTAGCCCATGATCGGGTCGATGGTGCGCGGCTTTTCCTGATCAAACTCCAGCACCCACAGATTCGTCTTGGCCTTGCCAGACTGCATGGCGGTCTTTGCTGGACGATAGATCTTTGCGGACATGGTTTCGAACGGCTCCATACTTTCGCTGGCAACATTCACGGGCGCCAGCATTCCGTCTTCCCATAACGCAGATTGATTTAAAACGGAATGACTTTCGGCCGGATAAATTCGGCTTTTCAGTGGGAGGATCGCGCTGGACGCAGGGCTCGGCTGAAGGGACGCGCAATCCGCGCTGGCCGCCACGCAAAAGCGATATCTGACGGAAAGAAACAGGGAGAACAAGAACGCCTATCAGGCGTTACGATGGTCGGAGTGGAGAGATTCGAACTCCCGACCCTCTGGTCCCAAACCAGATGCGCTACCAGACTGCGCTACACTCCGTTCCAACGGCGCCGGAGATACACGCTTCGCCCTTGGGCTGCAACATGTAATTTCGCTGTTGTCCACTCTCAAGAAACCTGTACTCGCGCCATCCGCGGTCCGCGCCAGCGGAAATGTCCCGAATTGGGACAAAAGCGGCGATTTGTCATCCGAATTTAGTAATCGCTAAATCCATTGCGGCTAGAGCCACGTGGTGCACAACCCCACCGTGCCAGCCTCCAAAACCCTCCCGAGCATTCCATGAACGCCCAACTCGACCTCGCCACCGTTCTGCTTCTTCACAAATCGTCCTTCCTCGTCGGCGCGTTCTGCTTCCTTTACGCTCGCTGGCAATCGCCGCGGGATGAAGGGCTAGGAATTCTCGCGAGCGGCTTCCTCTTCCTGGCACTTGCGTCGACGCTCGCAGGCTACGGCGAACAGAAGCTGCTGCCGGCCTATCTGTGGACGCTTTCGAGCTTCACGCTCGGGATCGGCGGCTATGCGCTGTTCTGGATCGGGGTGCGCCGCTTGAGCGCCGGTCGTCGGCGCAAGGCGGACTGGTTCGCACTTTCGATACCGGTCGCAGGTGCGGCAATCGGTCTTGCCACGCATTTCCACGTCGTCAACTACGTCCGCGCCAGCGTCTTCAATGCCACAGCCTTTGCCCTCCTCGCCGCCTCCGCCGTTGCCGTCATCGCGGATCGCAAATGTGAACCGCTGCCAGTACGCGCATTGTTTGCGGCAGCCATGGCCGTCGGTGCCAGCCTTTGCCTTGCCGTGGTGGTCGGCCTTGTAAAGCCTGGTATCATACCGATCACGACCACCTACGCCTTTTTCCTCTCGATCATCTGTCACTTCGCGATTGCCTTTTTCGCACTCGTCCTCGTCAAGGAGCGGGCCGAAGCGGAACTCAGGCGTTCGGCCGACACCGATGCCCTGACGGGCGCTGCAAATCGACGCTGGTTTCTTACGCAACTGCCTGGTTCCAACTGGCATGGCGACTGCCTCATCGTCATGGACCTGGACTTCTTCAAGCGCATCAACGATCGCTACGGCCACCACGCCGGCGACCAGGCTCTGATCGCCTTTGCCGATCTGATCAGGTCGAGTCTGCGAAAAGGCGATTGCTTCGCCCGCCTCGGCGGGGAGGAATTTGGTCTCTACCTGCCGCAGACGAGCGAAGCGCAGGCGTTTGCCATCGCCGAGCGGTTGCGGCGCGCTGTCGAGAATCTTGCTGTTACAAGCAACGAACAACCCATAGCGCTCAGCGTCAGCATGGGCCTCGCCGCCGCCCGCGGCAACGAGAGCTCGTGGGAGGATTTGTTCAACAGGGCAGATGCGGCGCTCTACGAGGCCAAGCGCAGCGGCCGTAATCGCGTCACATCATCTTCCTCGGCGCCCACACCCACTTCAACGTCAATGGAAGCGAGCTTCGGCCGCGCCGGCTGATGAAGGTATGTCCTTCCCAAAAAAAAGCGGCCATCCCATGCAGAGGCCGCTCAGATTGGAGGTGTAAGGCCTCATACTACTCCTTTTGAGCGAAATTGCCTGTGGCCAAATTTCACCTATGCCGCGCAATCGGCTACCATGGCGGGTGCGACTGATAGCTTCGCACTTTGCGCGGCACACGCTCCGGTGTAGAACGAGCGCGCAGCCACAATCGCGCTGTCTCTGCTGGAGTTTCGCCTTGCCTTTGTAAAATCCGGTCTCGCTAGTTTCGCCCCGTACGCCCGATAGCACTCGACGCTATCGGTTTGATTTTTCGTGCGTTCGTTGAGGTGGCGGTTCGAGACCGGAATGGCATTGCCGATCTCAAGCCCGGTGCAATGGCACCAGGCGGAAACCATCACCTACAAACGCTGCCAGACCGCGTCCCCGGAACGGGTACTCAAACCGTCGTCTCGATGGACTTCCTTTTGGAAGAACCAGACGACATGTCTCATACATTGACGGTCCTGTGGACCATTGAACCACAAACGGCGCCGCGCCCCTGGCTTGCCTGCAGCCGCTGCCGCGGCGCGCGCCCTTTCGAGTGCAGCGGCAAGACGCAGCTGAACGCCAATGGCCGACGGCTTGATGCCTGGCTGATCTATCGCTGCGCCGACTGCTATGACACCTGGAATCGCCCGATCTTCGAGCGGCAGAATGTCCGCGACATCTCGCCTCGCTGCCGGCCGACCTTGCCGACCAGCTGATGGCGACCGAACTCTTTGCGGGC